>CANJOI010000018.1 GCA_947475365.1 Fidelibacterota bacterium
GACGCAGGAGATCGCCGCGGCGCCAGCGCCGTTCACCACCAGTTTAATGTCGGAGAGTTTGCGGCCCGTGATATCGGCGGCGTTGATCATGCCGGCGGTGCAGATGATCGCGGTGCCGTGCTGGTCGTCATGGAATACCGGGATATCCATGAGTTCGCGCAGGCGGCTTTCGATCACAAAGCACTCGGGCGCCTTGATGTCCTCAAGGTTGATGCCGCCCCAGCTTGGGCCCAGCAGCCTCACGCAGTTGATGAACTCGTCCGTGTCCCTGGTGTCGACTTCCAGGTCGATGCCGTCCACATCGGCGAAGCGCTTGAACAGGACCGCTTTGCCCTCCATCACCGGCTTGCTGGCCAGCGCGCCCAGATCGCCCAGGCCCAGCACGGCGGTGCCGTTAGAGATCACGGCCACCAGGTTACCCTTGGCGGTGTAGTCGTAGGCGGTGGCGGGATCGCGCGCGATCTCAAGGCAGGGGGCGGCTACCCCCGGCGAATAGGCCAGCGACAGGTCGTGCTGGGTGGTCAGCGGCTTGGTGGGTGTGATCTCGATCTTGCCCGGCTTGCCGCTGGAGTGAAACACCAGGGCTTCCTGGTCGAAATTGCGGCGTACCGGCTTGTCCGCGGCTTTGCCCGGAGATTTGGAATTCACAATCTTATCCATGAATAATGTGCACCTTTGTGTTTCGCGCGCGTCTTGGCGCGCGACCTGCAAAGCTCAAAACCCGGCGGTGCGTCGAAGGGGCTCCCCAGCGCCCTCCAAGGCCCGTGATCGGGTCGAGGCAGGTCTTCTCCCGCGGGTATTGTTGCACGGCGCCGGAGCGCGGTGCAAAGCGAAGCGCGGCGAAATTTTTGTGCTCGCGCGCATTGCGATAGTAACGTGACCGCCCTCGCACCCATCCCTGGTCTGATATAGTGTGCGCCACCCAAAGTGTTGACCTGGCGGACAGTCTTTCGTGCCCGATGAAACTGTAGATTTGCGCGGCGCCGAATCGCCGGCTGTCCCGCCGCCGCTCGAGGTCGCCGACACCACTCCGCTCATGGCGCAATATCTGTCCGTGAAAGCGGGATACCCCGACGCGCTGCTGTTCTACCGCATGGGGGATTTTTACGAACTGTTCTTCGACGACGCCAAGAACGCCTCGCAGGCGCTGGATATCGCGCTGACCAAACGCGGCAAGCACGCGGGTGACGATATCCCCATGTGCGGTGTGCCGGTGCACTCTCACGATGTCTATCTGGCCAAGCTGATCCGCGCCGGCTTCAAGGTGGCGGTGTGCGAGCAGCTGGAAGACCCCGCCGAGGCCAAAAAGCGCGGGTCCAAGTCCGTGGTCAAACGCGATGTGGTGCGCCTGATCACGCCGGGCACCTTGACCGAGGACGCGCTGCTGGACGCGCGCTCCCATAATTATCTCGCGGCGCTTGCCCAGGTGAAGGGCGAGTCCGCCGAACGCTGGGGCCTCGCCTGGCTCGATGTCTCCACCGGCGACTTCAGTGTGCAGCTTGTGCCGCAAAGCGGCCTGGCCGCCGCGTTGGCGCGGCTCAACCCTGGTGAACTGCTGCTGCCGGATCGGGCGCTGGGCGACGCGAATGTCATGGCGGTGATCGAAAACTGGAAAAACGTCCTCAGCCCCTTGCCCGGCCCGCGCTTCGATTCCGACAACGCGCGTAAACGCCTGGAGAAGCTGTTCAACGTCGGCACCCTGGATGCCTTCGGCGCGTTCACCCGCGCTGAAGTCGCCGCGGCCGGCGTGCTGGTGGACTACGTCGAGCTGACGCAGAAAGGCAAATTGCCGCGCCTCGGAAACCCGCAGCGGGTCGGAGAAGGCGCGGTGATGGAGATCGACGCCGCCACCCGGCGCAATCTCGAACTCACCGAGACCATGGCGGGCCATAAACGCGGAAGCCTGCTGGACGTCATCGACCGCACCGTCACCGGCGCGGGGGCGCGTCTTCTCGCCGCGCGCCTGGGCGCGCCGCTCACCGATCCTGCCGCCATCAACGCGCGCCTGGATGCGGTGGCGTTTTTCGTCAACGCATCGCGCGCCCGCGACGAAGTGCGCGACCAGCTCAAAGGCTGCCCCGACCTGGAGCGCGCACTGTCGCGCCTGTCGCTGGGCCGCGGCGGCCCGCGCGATCTCGCGGCGATCCGCGATGGCTTGGCGCAGGTGCCGCGGTTGCGCGCCGGGATCAGCGCTCTCGCCCAGGGTTTCCTGCCGCCGCCGGCGGAAGTCGAGCAGGCGTTGAAGGCCCTGGGGCAGCATCAGGTGCTGGTGGAACGCCTGGCGCGCGCGCTGTCGGCGGAATTGCCGCTGCTCACCCGCGACGGCGGTTTTGTCGCGGCCGGATATGACGCGCGCCTGGACGAACTGAAACAGCTGCGCGACGACAGCCGCCAGTTGATCGCGGGGCTGCAGAACCGCTATGCGGCCGAAAGCGGCATCGGCGGCCTCAAGATCCGCCACAACAATGTCATCGGCTATTACGTCGAGGTGCAGCCTAAGCACGGCGAGAAGATGATGGAGGATGCCCGCGCCTCTTCGATTTCAGGGGACGGCGCGAAAAGTCCCTTCATCCATCGGCAGACCATGGCGAACGCCATGCGCTTCACCACCGTCGAGCTGGGCGAGCTGGAGGACAAGATCCGCTCCGCCGCCGACAAGGCCCTGGCGCTGGAGCTGTCGATCTTCGCCGACCTGGTGGCTGAAGTGCTGGGCCGCGCCACCGAAATCGCCGCCGCCGCCGCGGCCATGGCGGCGTTGGACCTCGCGGCGGCGCTGGGGTCGCTGGCGGCGGAAAACGGCCATGCGCGGCCTCTGGTGGACGACAGCACGGCTTTCGCGGTCACCGGCGGGCGCCACCCGGTGGTGGAAGCGGCGCTCAAGGCCAGCGCCACGCCGTTTGTCGCCAACGATTGCCGGCTGAATACACCGGGCCACGAACCACAGCTGTGGCTGATCACCGGCCCCAATATGGCGGGTAAGAGCACCTATCTGCGCCAGAACGCGCTGATCGCCCTTCTGGCCCAGGCCGGCGCCTTCGTGCCGGCTACGGCGGCGCATATCGGCGTCATCGACCGGCTGTTCTCGCGCGTGGGCGCGGCCGACGACCTCGCGCGCGGGCGGTCCACCTTCATGGTGGAAATGGTCGAGACCGCCGCCATCCTTAACCAGGCGACCGCCCGGTCGTTTGTGATCCTGGACGAAATCGGCCGTGGCACGGCGACCTTCGACGGTCTCTCCATCGCCTGGGCGGCGCTGGAACACCTGCACGACGTCAACCGCTGCCGCGCCCTGTTCGCCACGCATTATCACGAACTCACCGCCTTGGCCGCGCGGCTCAAGGGCCTCGCCGCGCACACCATGCGGGTCAAGGAATGGCAGGGCGAGGTGATCTTCCTGCACGAGGTCGGACCCGGCGCCGCCGACCGGTCTTACGGCATTCATGTGGGCCGCCTCGCCGGGCTGCCGCCGGCGGTGATCGCCCGGGCCGAAGAGGTGCTGGCGCTCCTGGAAAAGGACTCCCGCGCCGGCGCCGCTGTGAAGCTGGCCGACGACCTGCCCCTGTTTTCGGCCCTGGCCAAACCCCGCCCCGCGGCCTCGGCCCCGGAAACCGCGCTCCAGACCGCTCTCGCGGAGGTGGTCCCCGACGCCCTTACCCCCCGGGAGGCCCTGGAAACCCTCTATCGCCTCAAGGCGTTAATCCAGGACCGCTAATCCAAGACGGGGGCTGAGCCGGCCTCTGGTATACTGAACGCGCCCTATTCCGGAAGGCGCCCCGCCATGTTTGAGATCGATCCCGACAAACCGAACATCCCAGCGCTGGCGCGCATTCTGTCCGGCATGGGCATCCTATCCATGATCGCCAGCGTCATGTCCTTGCTGCTGGCCTTCTCCCGCTATACGTGGGTCAACGAGATCTATGCCATGGCGGGCGCGGTGGGGGCGTTCCTGCTGGCGTTGCTGTTTGTCGGCCAGGCCAAGACCCTCGAATTGCTGGCGGTGGTAAGCGCACGCCTGAAGTCACGCTTCGCCATTGAAGCGCTCGCTAAATCGGTTCCCGGCGCTCCGCCGTCCACGCCAGCGCCGCCACAGTCGTTCGCGCGGCCGGCGGCGCACAAGGAACGCGTCATCCATGTGCCCGACGACCAGGCGCGTCAGCAGGGTTTCAAGGTTAGATAAGAAGCTCACGTGCAGGTTTTTCATCCCCGCGAAATCATCGACCGGCGTGCTTTAGCCGAAGCGCTCGACCGCCACGCCGCGGACGCCAGCGCCGATGCCCGGCGCGCACACTTGGTCGAGCAGCTCAAGGCCGCGCACAAAGCCGGCGCCGCGGTCATCCGCACACGGCTGGAGACCCACAAGGCCACCGGCGCCGAAGCCGTGGCCGCTCATAGCTTCCTGATGGACCAGATCATCCGGGTGGTGTTCGATTACGCCAGCACCCATGTCTTCGCCCGCGGCGCGGCTACCACCGGCGAACGCATCAGCATTGTCGCCATCGGCGGCTACGGCCGCGGCGAGCTGGCGCCCTTGTCCGACATCGATCTCTTGTTCCTGCTGCCCTACAAACCCACCCCCGCCACCGAACAGCTGGTGGAGTTCATGCTGTATGTGCTGTGGGACCTGGGGCTCAAGGTCGGCCACGCCGTGCGTTCGGTGGACGAGAATCTGCGCCAGGCCAAGGCCGACTTCACCATCCGCACCACGCTTCTGGAGGCACGCTGGATCTGGGGCGACCAGGAACTGGCGGCCGAGCTGATCACGCGCTTCAAGAAAGAGATCAAACGCGGCACCGCCGCCGAGTTCGTGCAGGCGAAACTGACCGAGCGCGACGAGCGGCATCTGAAGGTGGGCGACTCACGCTACCGCCTTGAGCCGAACGTCAAGGAAGACAAGGGCGGCCTGCGCGACTTGCACACGCTGTTCTGGATCGCGCGCTATCTCTACGGTGTCTCGGACGTGCGCAAGCTCGCCGACAAGGCGATCATCGATGACGAAGCCGCGGCGCGCTTCATCAAGGCGCATGATTTCCTGTCCACGGTGCGCTGCCACATCCATTACCTCACGGGCCGCGCGGAAAACCGCCTGACCTTCGACCTGCAGCGCGACATCGCGCCGCGCCTAGGCTACGGCGACCGGGCGGGCGCCACGGCGGTGGAACGCTTCATGCGCCACTATTTCCTGGTGGCGCGCGATGTCGGCGATCTCACGCGTCTTTTCTGCACACTGATCGAGGAGCGCGGCAAGGAGAAGACCATCTTCCGCCTGCCCGCGGCGCTGCGCCGCAAATCGCTCGACGGTTTTGTGGTGGAAGGCGGGCGCATCGGCGCGGCGGACGACAACGATTTCGCCAAGGAACCGATCCGCCTGCTGACGATTTTCCGCACGGCGCTCGAGAACGACCTCGATTTCCAGCCGGCCACCTTGCGCCTGATTTCACATTACGCGCGGCGCGTCTCGGCCTTGCGCCGCGACCCCGCGGCCAACGCGGTGTTCATGGACATCCTGTGCTCGCCCAAGGGCCCCGAGGGCACCTTGCGCCTGATGAGCGAGTGCGGCGTGTTCGGGCGGTTCATTCCCGATTTCGCCCGTGTCGTGGCCCAGATGCAGTACGACATGTACCATGTCTACACCACCGACGAGCACACCATCCGCGCCATCGGGATTCTCTCCCGCATCGAACAGGGCAAGCTCAAGGTGGAGTTGCCGATCACGTCGGAGGTCGTCCACAAGATCCAGTCGCGCCGCGCGCTCTATGCCGCCGTTCTGCTGCACGATATCGGCAAAGGCCGCGGCGGAGATCACTCCGACCTGGGCGCACAGGTGGCCCTCGAATTGTGTCCGCGCTTGGGGCTGACGCCGGAGGAAACCGAAACCGTGGCCTGGCTGGTGCAGCATCACCTGGTGATGAGCAACACCGCCTTCAAGCGCGACCTGGACGATCCCCAGACCATTACCCAGTTCGCGGAGGTGGTTCAGTCGCCGGAGCGCCTGAAGCTGCTGGTGGTGCTGACCTGCGCCGACATCCGCGCCGTCGGCCCCAACGTGTGGAACAACTGGAAGGCGACGCTGCTCAAGGAATTGTTCGAACGCGCCAATGAATATATGCGCGGCGGCGAGACCACCAATGGCATCACCAATCGTATCGGCGCGGCCAAGGCGGCGCTCGAGGAACGCCTCGCGGATTGGCCCGAGCGCATGCGCGAAAGCATCCTGTCGCTGACCTCGCCGGGCTTCTGGCTGACCGATTCCACTGACACGCATGAGAAACTCGCCCATTTCATGCGCACCGCCGACGAGGTGGGCGACAAGATCGCCATAGACTTCAATCCCGGCCAGGCGGTCACGGAGATGGTGATCTACACCCCCGACCACCCCGGCCTGTTCGCGAAGATTTCCGGGGCGCTGGCCGTGGCCGGTGTCTCGGTGGTGGACGCCAAGATCCTGACGCTCTCCACCGGCATGGCGCTGGACACCTTCTCTTTCCAGGATTTCGAAGGCCAGCCGATCACGTCGGAATCCCGCCTCTCGCGCATCAAGACCCGCGTCATCGCCGCGCTGGAAGGCCGCCTGCGCTTCAACCAGGAACTGCCCAAGGTGGGCTCGCGCCTGCCCAGCCGGGTCCAGGCGCTGGAGGTGCCGCCCCGGGTCATTATCGACAACGCCGCCTCCAAGGTCTGCAGCGTGATCGAAATCAACGGCCACGACCGGCCGGGATTCCTGTTCGACGTCACCAAGGCCATCACCGACCTGGGCCTGCAGATCTTCTCCGCCCATATTTCGACCTATGGGGAGCGGGTAGTGGACGTGTTCTATGTGAAGGATGTGTTCGGCATGAAGGTCGAACACGAGACCAAGATCCGCCAGATCCGCGAGGCGCTCGGCAAAGCCATCGGCGTCGCGGCGGCGGATGTCTCCGTGCAAAGCATCCGGCCTACGGCGGCCGCCGAATAAAAGCCACATATAGGCGGCAGGGATTCACAGACTCCCGCCAATCCGTTAGACCAAAGCATGGCTCTGCCTCCCGACGCTTCGCGCGCCTCCGCGCCACCCAGCCTGTTCCGCGCCTTCGCGACGGTGGGTGGTTACACCATGCTCAGCCGCATCACCGGGCTTCTGCGCGAAACCTTGATGGCGACCTTTCTCGGGGCGGGGGCCGTCGCCGACGCATTCTTCATCGCCTTCCAGTTCCCGAACCTGTTCCGCTCCCTGTTCGCCGAGGGGGCATTCTCGGCAAGCTTCGTCCCGCTGTTCGCCCAAACCTTGGAGCGCGACGGCAAAGCGAAAGCCAAGGCCTTCGCCGACCAGGCGTTCGCGGTGCTGACGGTGGTGCTGATCATCTTCTGCGCCGTCGTGATTCTGTTCATGCCCCAGGTGCTGCGGGTGCTGGCGGCGGGTTTCGACAAAATCCCGGGCCAACTGGAACGCACCACGGAACTGGCGCGCATCATGTTCCCGTACCTTCTGTTCATCTCGCTGACCTCGCTGCAGTCGGGTGTACTCAATGCGCTGGGGCGGTTCGCGGTGCCGGCGGCGGCGCCGGTGCTGCTCAATCTGGTGTTCATCGCGGCGCTGCTGGTGGGCGTGGGCGCCGGCGGTGACCGCGCGGTTTTCCTGGCCTGGGGCGTGCTACTTTCCGGCCTGGTGCAGTTGGTGTGGCTGGCGATCGACTGCCGCAGGGTCGGAATGCGCTTCGCGCTGGTGCGCCCGCGCCTGACGCCGGAAGTGAAGCTCCTGCTCATGCGCATCCTGCCCATGGCCTTCGGCGCCGGCATCTATCAGTTCAACGTCATGGCCAACAAAAGCATCGCCACGCTGGTCGGCCCCGGCGCGGTGTCCTGGATCACCTATGCCGACCGCATCAACCTCCTGCCCGTGGGTATCTTCGGCACGGCCATTGGCGTGGCGCTGCTGCCGCTGCTTGCGCGTCATATCCAGGCGGGCGATGCGGCGGCGGCGTTGCATGACCAGAACCGCGCCATCGAGATCTCCCTGCTGCTGACCGTCCCCGCCGCCGCCGGCATCGCCATGCTGGCGGGGCCCATCACCGCCAGCCTGTTCGAATACGGCGCCTTCACGCCCCACGACCGCGAGATGGTGGCGGCGGCATTGCTGGCGTTCTCGCTGGGTCTGCCGGCTTACGTTCTCAACAAGGCGCTGACGCCGGGATTTTTTGGACGGCACGACACCAAGACGCCGGTGATCGCGTCGTCCATCGCGCTGGTGTTCAATATCGCCATCAACATCGCGCTCATGAAGCCCATGGGCCATGTGGGCATCGCCCTGGGCACCACCGTGTCGGCGTGGATCAACGCGGGCTTGCTCACCGTCATCCTGCACCGGCGCGGTCATCTGGTGGCGGACGCGCGGCTCACGCGCCGCCTGCCACGCATCATCGCGGCGTCATTGGTGATGATGGGCGTGCTGTGGGCAGGGACTCTGGCGACCGCCAGCATGTTGGGGCCGGTGTTCGGGACGGAAACCGGCCGCGCCGCGCCCGTCGCATTGCGTCTTGTCACACTGGCCGTTCTGATTGGCGCCGGCGGATTGGTCTATGGTGCTTGCGCCTTCCTGTTCGGCGCCGCACAACGCTCTGACCTCGCGCTTCTGCGCCGCCGTCCTAAGACAGCTCCGCCGCCGGAAGCTTGACCTGATCTCTTGGCCGGGCTACCACACCCGCGGCTAAGCGCAGGGGAGACTCCAACCTCCCGTGCCTCCGGACATAACAGGAGCAGACCAATGACCAGCGGGTCCACACCGCGCGCCTCACGGGGCCGCATTTTTTCGGGCATCAAGCCCTCCGGCAATCTCCACCTCGGCAACTACCTCGGCGCGATCCGTAACTGGGTCGCCATGCAGCGCGACTATGACAGCATGTTCTGCATGGTCGATCTGCACGCCATCACGGTATTCCAGGACCCCAAGGAACTGACGCGCAACACGCGCGAAGTGGCGGCCGGCATGATGGCCAGCGGCATCGATCCCGCGGCTTGCATCCTGTTCGTGCAGAGCCATGTGCCCGCCCACGCCGAGCTGGCCTGGGTGTTCAACTGCGTCGCGCGTCTGGGCTGGTTGAACCGCATGACCCAGTTCAAGGACAAGGCCGGCAAGAACCGCGAGGCCTCGTCCTCGGGGCTCTACGTCTATCCGAACCTCATGGCCGCGGACATCCTGGTCTACAAGGCAACGCATGTGCCGGTGGGCGAGGACCAGAAGCAGCATGTGGAGCTGGCGCGCGATATCGCCGCCAAGTTCAACAATGACTACGGTGTGAACCTATTCCCGCTGCCCGAACCCGTGATCCAGGGCGCGGCCACCCGCGTCATGTCTTTGCGCGACGGCACCAAGAAAATGTCCAAGTCGGAGATGACCTCGGACGCGGCGCTGATTTATATGACCGACACCGCCGATGACATCGCCCAAAAGCTGCGCAAGGCCACCACCGATTCCAACGCGCTGCCCGATACGGTCGCGGGGCTCGAAGGCCGCGCGGAAGCTGAGAACCTGGTGAACATCATGGCGGCGCTCTCGGATCGCACCGCGGAGCAGGTGATCCAGGAAGTGGCCGGCTGGCAGTTCTCGCAGTTCAAGAACCGCCTGACCGAGATCGCGGTGGCGACCCTAGGCCCCATCACCGCCGAGATGAACCGGCTGATGGCCGATCCCGCCGAGATCGACCGCGCGCTTAAGGTCGGCGCGGACAAAGCCCGCGCCTTGGCCGCGCCGGTCCTGAAGGAAGCCTACGCGGCGGTGGGGTTCCTGCCCGCCGCCTAAAGCGTGTCCGGAAAAGCGTGACGCGGTTTTCCGTCCGGACACGCGACAAAACGATCTAGAAGGGAGAGGTCTTGGAGATCAACCAGGTCCGCTATTTCCTTACCTTGTGCCGGGAACTGAATTTCACCCGGGCGGCGGAGCTATGCCATGTCTCCCAGCCGGCGTTGACCAAGGCCATCAAGAACCTGGAAGAGGAGCTGGGCGGCGAGCTGTTCCGGCGTGAACGCGGCAACACGCACCTCACCGACCTCGGCCGGCTGATGAAGCCGCATTTTGAACAGGTCTTTTCGTCCACCGAGACGGCGCGTGAAGAGGCCAAGAGTTTCCGCAAAGTGAAGCGGGCGCCGCTGCGCCTGGGCGTGATGTGCACCATCAGCCCGCAGATGATGGTGGGTTTCCTGAAGGCGGTGCGTGAGCGTATTCCGGCGGTGGAACTGGTGATCCAGGAGCATCCCGGCGCGAGCCTGCTTGAGGCCATGATGAAGGGCGAGATGGATGTGGCCATTGTCGGCATGCCCAAGCTGCCGCCGCGCCTCGACGCCATCCCGCTTTATACCGAGCGCTATGGCGTGGCCTTCGCCAAGGGCCACCGGTTCGAGAAGATGAACGCGGTGCCGGCCAGGGAGCTCGCGGACGAGAACTACGTCGAGCGTTCCTTGTGCGAGTACCAGGACCACTGGGACGCCATGAACCTGGGCTGGGACGTGGACGTGAAGGTGCGTTTTCGCAGCGAACGCGAGGACTGGGTGCAGGCCATGCTGGCGGCCGGCATGGGCTGCGCCGTCATCCCGGAGTTCATGCCGCGCCTCGCCGACGTGGCGCTGCGCCTGTTGGTGGAGCCCGAAGTGGGCCGCACCATCTCCCTGGTGACTGTCTCCGGTCGCCGTCACGCGCCGGCGACCCGCACCCTCACGGAGCTTGCGCGAAGCTATCGCTGGGAATCGTTATAAATCAGGCCTTTTTGTCGCCACGATAACTTCCAGTTATCGAAATGCTAACCAGCCGGTATTGGGCGACGCGGCCCTTACGCCGCTAACGTCTCTCCATCGCGGCGGCCCAATCCTGGGCGGCGCGTCAACCGGGAGAGACCCCATGAACCGCACCTCCATGTCCCTTGCCGCCGCCATCATCGGCGCGGCCACCTTCGCCACCGCCGCCCAGGCCGCCGACAAGGCAAAGGGCGGCGCCACCAACGAGCATTGCTACGGCATCGCCAAGGCCGGCGAGAACAACTGCGCCGCCGCCAACGGCCGCCACTCTTGCGCCGGCGAAGCCAAGGTCAACTACAGCGGCCAGGAA
Organism: Fidelibacterota bacterium; assembly: GCA_947475365.1. Taxonomy (GTDB): domain Bacteria; phylum Pseudomonadota; class Alphaproteobacteria; order Rhodospirillales; family Rhodospirillaceae; genus SHVO01. Next base: position 11,072 of record CANJOI010000018.1, read on the forward strand.
TTCAAGGAAGTGGCCAAGGGCACCTGTGAACAGATGAACGGCAGCCTGAAGCCGTTCGAAGGCACCAACACCAAAATCAAATAAGGCCCCCCGCACGCCGCCCGGCAGCTTCGCGTTACCTATGCCGGGCGGCGACGCACCTTTGGAGACTCGCGATGATCGCCAAGCTCACAGGGATTCACGCTTATGTCACGGACGCGTTCTCGCGTTACGCCAGTCCGGTGTTCGATGTGGCGGTGCGGTTGTTTATCGCAAACGTGTTTTTTAAATCCGGCCTGACCAAGATCAAGGATTGGGACATCACCGTGTCCCTGTTCGCCGATGAATATCAGGTGCCGGTTCTGCCGCCCGAAGCCGCGGCCGTTCTCGGAACCACCTTTGAATTAGCGATGCCGGTGTTCCTGGTTCTGGGCCTGGGCGCACGCGTGGCCGCCCTCCCGCTGCTGGGAATGGCTTGCGTAATCCAGTTTGTCCTGGGCGCGGCCAATCCCGACTATGACAACCCCATGCACTTCTACTGGATGTTCCTGCTCGCGATGATCGTGATCAAAGGCCCTGGGCCTATTTCTCTGGATCACCTGATCCGCGCCCGCCTGACTCACGAACCCGTTTCGAGGTCTTGAGGGCGGTCTCGCCCATTTTCTCCAGCGTATCCGCCCAAAAGGCTTTCACGCGTTTCACCGCCGCGCCGCTGGCCAGGCCCATGTGATCGATGGTGATCTGTGCTTTCTCCGGCCCTTTGGCGGTGAAGCGCACTTCCACCTTCCCGCCGTCCTTGTCCCAGGCGAAGCGCATGTTCTTGCCGGGATTGCGGGTGGTGACGGCGATGGCCTCTTTCAGGAACGAGGCGCGGGTGCGGGTTTCGTCCCAGGCTTCGAACAGCTGATCCAGCCCGGTGGCCAGTGTGCGCGAGACGCTGGCGTTGAAGCCGCTGGCGGTCTGGTGCAAGGCGCGCAGGCCTTTGGCGCGCTCGTAACCCACGGTCACCATCTGCGACCACCAGTCGGCCAGCTTGTGGCGGGTACTGAGGAGCTTGGTGATCTCCTTGTGGCTCATGGCCTTGGCGCCGGCTTTATCCAGCGCCGCGAACCACTCGGCCCAGGTCTTGCCGGTCTTGGCCTTCACGGCCGCGTCGCTCATGCCCGGACTTGCTTTGGAGGCCGCGGCTTTCTTCGTCGTGACTTTCTTGGCGGCCTTCTTTTTCGGCGCGGCCTTTTTCTTGGCTTTGGTCTTTGCGGTCATCGCTCACACCACCTGACAGGCGCGCTCGAAAGAAAGGCGCGGGTTGCGGGGGAAGATTTTCTGATCGTCGCCGTAAGCAAGGTTGCACATGAAATTAGCGCGGTAGCGCCCATCGGGGAAGAATGCGGCATTGAGTTTGGCTTGGTCAAAGCCGCTCATGGGCCCGCAGTCGACGCCCAGAGACCGCGCGGCGATCATGAAATAGGCGCCCTGCAGCGAACTGTTGCGCAGCGCGGTTTCCAGAATGTGCGGTTCATTGCCCTCGAACCAGGAGCGCGCGTCGGGATTGTGCGGGAACAGCTCCGGCAGATGTTCGTAGAAACGGGTGTCGTAAGCGACGATCACCGTCGCCGGGGCGGCCATGGTCTTTTCATAGTTGCCGGCGGAGAGGCAGGGACCGAGCTTGTCCTTGCCCTCTTTCGACACAACAAACACAAAGCGCGCGGGCGTGGAATTGGCGGCGGTGGGCCCGAATTTGGCGAGATCGTAGATCCGCCGCAGCAGGTCTTCGGGGATGGGGTCCGGCCGCCAGCTGTTCTGGGTGCGGGCCTCGCGGAAAATCAGGTCCAGCCCACGATCGTCGAGGGCGCCGCGTCCAACCATCCCTGCGCTCCTAAGCCGATTCCACTTTTCCGGAAATGCGCCGATTAGGCGACAGCTTCAACCTGCTGCACTTCCGGCACGTAGTGCCGCAGCATGTTCTCGATGCCCATCTTCAGGGTGGCGGTGGAGCTGGGGCAGCCGGCGCAGGAGCCGCGCATTTGCAGGTACACCGTGCCGTTCTTGAACCCGCGGTAGACGATATCGCCGCCGTCCTGGGCCACGCCCGGGCGCACGCGGGTGTCGATCAGTTCCTTGATCTGCGAGACGATCTCGCTGTCTTCGCCGGCGTCATCGGTGGCTGCTTCGCCTTCGGCCTGTTCCATCACCGGCGCGCCGGCGGTGAAGTGGTCCATGACCGCGCCCAGCACCATGGGCTTCAGCACCTGCCAGGTCTTGTCGGCGGATTTGGTGACGGTGATGAAATCGCTGCCCAGGAACACGCCCTGCACACCGTCGATCTCGAACAACAGGCGCGCCAGCGGCGAACGGGCCGCTTCCTCGCGGCTGGTGAAATCCGCGACACCGGTGGCCAGCACATCGCGGCCGGGCAGGAACTTGAGGGCGGCGGGGTTCGGGGTGTCTTCGGTCTGGATGAACATGGGTGCTCCTAGAGCATTTTAGGCCGAAGTGGATGCCGGTTCGGCCGGCCAAAATGCGACAAATACAAAATAACAGCGGTTGGCTGTCAGATAAGGTGGGAACGGCGCCCGCTCAATAGGACCAAATCGGTCCGCAATCAACTAAATGAGCTTCAACTGACCGCGTCGATTTGCGCAGGGGTCAGGTCGCCCGGCACGATGGTAACCGGGATGTTGATTTTGCCCGCTAATTTGCCTGAGAGCGCCGAGATGATGGGGCCGGGCCCCTCGGTGCCCGTGCCGGCGCCCAACACCAGGACCGAGATCGACGGGGTCTCCTCGATCACTTTGGTCAGTTCCAGCAGCGCGTCGCCCTGGCGGAAATAGAGATCCGGGAACTTGCCGATCTGCCGGTGCACCTCGCCGGCCACCTGTTGCAGGCGCCGCTCCGCTTCGGTGCGGGCTTCGTGGTCCATCAGTTCGCCGATGGTCTTGAAGTGGTGGAATTCCGTTTGCGGCACCGCGTGGAACAGCGCGATGGCGCCGCCGGTGTGGGCCGCGCGCCGGCAGGCGTAGCGCAACGCCGCCTTCATCTCCTCGCTGCGGTCCACCACCACCAGGAAGGTGCGCGCGTCCTGAAAGGGGTCTTGGGAAAGATCCGGCTCGCTCATGTGCGGCGGAACGCGATACTGGCCACCCAGCCCGCGCTGGCGGCGAGCAGGATGGAGACAAGCCCATAGAGCGGCGCGAGATTGTGGGCGAAGTCGAAGATGTCGGCGCTGGCGCCGATCTGCGAGATGTTCAACGGCACGATCTCGGCGCTGGTGACATCGCCGTCGCGGAACAGATAGACCTCCACCAGATAGGTGCCGGTGGGCACATTCGATGGAAAGTGCAGCTCGGTGCGGAACAGCCGGTTGGACATGAAATTGACCGCGCCCAGCCCTTGGTCATAGAGGTTGGAGTCGGTCTTCAGACGCACGAACGCCTTGCGGAAATCGGCGACTTCCTCGGGTTCCAGCGTCGTGTCGGCGAGGGTGTTGATGCGCAGGTTGTCGATGCCGATCTGGTAGCGCGACAGCAAGGTCTGCGGCGCGAACTCATCCAGGGGCCGGCTTGAGGCCACCCGGTAGTAGGACGGCGCGTCGCGGAAGGTTACTTCGTCGGTGTTGATCCACACCGGCCCCACGCGGCCCTTGCGGCGGATCACTTCATTCTGACTAGGACCGCGCACCACCACCGCGATATCGCCGGCGCCGTCGGTCGCGCCGAACAGCAGCACGTCGGTGCCGCTGAAGCCGGTGGTGATGGCGACCAGGTGGCTCGAAAGATCGGCCACCAGCGGCACATTGCCCTGCGCCCGCGCTTCACCCGCGAGCAGAAGGGCCATGGCCAGGGCAAGGAAGCGCTTCACTCGCCGGCTCCCGTGCTCAGGGTGAACAGTTCATGGGGCGGGATGACCAGATCCAGGGCCAGGCGTAGAGCGACCGCCAGAATCATCACCGCCAGGGCCACGCGCAGGTATTCGCCGCGCACTTTGCTCGACAGCTTGACGCCGATCTGCGTGCTGACAACCGCCACCAGCAACAACAGGAGCGCCAGCACCAGGTCCACCGACTGGTTGATGACCGACTGCAAGAGGGCGGTGTTGGCGGTGACGAAGGTGATCTGCAAGAGCGAGGTGCCGATCACCACCTGGGTCGGCATGCCCAGCAGATAGATCATGGCGGGCACCATGAGGAAGCCGCCGCCCACGCCCATGGTGGCCACCAGCACGCCCACCAGGAAGCCGATCCCCAGCGGCAGCAGCACCGAAACATAAAGCTTGGATTTGCGGAACCGGAACTTGAATGGCAGGCCGTGCATCCAGGTATGCCGGCCGGGCCCGCGCGCCGCCAGGGCCACACCGGCCGGGCGCTTCTTGAGCACGCCGGGCAGGCTTTCCGTCAGCATGAAGCCGCCGACCACGCCCAGGAACAGCACGTAACCCAGCGAAATGGTCAGGTCGATATGGCCCGAACGCTTAAGCAGGCTGAACACCCACACGCCCAAACCCGAACCCAGGAACCCGCCGATGGTCAGCATGCCGCCCATGGCGAAGTCGACGGTGCCGCGGCGCATATGGGCGAGCACGCCGGAGACGGAGGAACCGACGATTTGCACCGATTGGGTGCCCACGGCCACCGCCGGCGGGACGCCGATGAAGATCAGCAGCGGCGTCATCAGGAATCCGCCGCCGACGCCAAACAGCCCCGACAGCAGCCCCACCGCGCCCCCGAGCCCGAGGACGAGAAAGATGTTCACCGACATCTCGGCGATGGGGAGGTAGACCTGCATGCCCTTGCAGTGTGCCTTAAAAAGAACCCGTGTCGTCGGGTTTTAGGAGCCCCTCCGGGGGCATTCAAGCAATGAATTCAGCGGCTACTTGGCAACGTTTTCCCGGTACCAGTCGTAGGTCTTGGCAATGCCGGCTTTGAGGCTGGTGGACGCTTTCCAGCCAAGAGCGTTGATGCGCCCGACGTCCATGAGCTTGCGCGGCGTGCCGTCGGGTTTGGTGGGGTCGAATACCAGCGCGCCTTTGAAGCCCACCACCTCGGCCACGGTCTCGGCCAGTTCCCGGATGGTCAGGTCCGCGCCAAAACCGACATTGATATGGCTGTCGTCCGAGTAGTTTTTCATGAGGTGTACGCAGGCTTCGGCGGCGTCCTCCACATACAGAAACTCGCGTTTGGGATTGCCGCTGCCCCACACCGTCAGCACCGGGTCGCCGGCCAGCTTGGCGTTATGGGCCTTCACCATCAGCGCCGGCAGCACATGGCTCGACATCAGGTCGAAATTGTCGCCGGGGCCGTAGAGATTGGTGGGCATGCAGGAAATGAAGTCGCGGCCGTATTCACGGCGATAGGCCTGGCACTGCTTGATGCCGGCGATCTTGGCGACCGCGTACCACTGGTTGGTGGGTTCCAGCGGACCGGTGAGGAGAGAGTCTTCCTGCAGCGGCTGGGGCGCCAGGCGCGGATAGATGCAGCTTGAGCCGAGGAACAGCAGTTTCTCGACGCCGATCCGGTGGGCGGTGGAGAGGATGTTGCACTGGATCTGCAGATTGTCGGTGAGGAACTCCACCGGATTTGAATCATTGGCGACGATCCCGCCCACCACCGCTGCCGCCAGGAACACGGCCTGCGGCTTGCGGCCCGCCATCCAGGATTCCACGTCGCCCTGGCGCGTGAGGTCGAGATCGGCGCGGCGCGCGGTGAGGACCTCGCAGTCTTCCTGCTGCAGGCGGCGCACGATGGCGCCCCCCACCATGCCGGTGTGGCCCGCGACCCAGACGCGCTTTCCTTTAAGGCTGAAGGTCATCAGTCGTTGCGGTCAAACCGCAAGGACTCCGCGGCCACGCCCTTGAGGTCGGCGGCCACCATTTCCTTGACCATGGCCTTGAACGACGTGGTGTGCTTCCAGCCCAGCTTTTTGCGGGCCTTGCGCGGATCGCCCAGCAGCAGGTCGACTTCCGTGGGGCGGAAATAGCGCGGGTCCACTTCCACCAGCACCTTGCCGGTCTTGGCGTCGCGGCCTTTCTCGGCCACGCCCTTGCCTTTCCATTCGATCTTCACGCCGGTTTCGGCGAAGGCCAGTTCCACGAACTCGCGCACCGCATGGGTTTCGCCGGTGGCCAGCACATAATCGTCGGGCTTGTCCTGCTGCAGGATGCGCCACATGCCTTCCACATAGTCGCGGGCATGGCCCCAGTCGCGCTTGGCGTCGAGGTTGCCGAGATAGATCTTTTCCTGCAGGCCCAGTTTGATCGCGGCCACGGCGCGGGTGATCTTACGGGTGACGAAGGTCTCGCCGCGGATCGGGCTTTCGTGATTGAACAGGATGCCGTTGGAGGCGTGATAGCCGTAAGCCTCGCGGTAGTTCACCGTGATCCAATAGGCATAGAGCTTAGCGGCGGCGTAAGGCGAGCGCGGATAAAACGGCGTCGTCTCCGACTGCGGGATCTCCTGCACCTTGCCGTACAGCTCCGACGTGGACGCCTGATAGAAGCGTGTCTTGTCCTTGAGGCCCAGAATGCGCATGGCTTCCAACAAGCGCAGCGCGCCGGTGCCATCGGCGTTGGCGGTGTACTCCGGGGTTTCGAAGCTCACCTGCACATGGCTCTGTGCGGCCAGGTTGTAGATTTCATCGGGCTGCACTTCCTGGACCAGGCGTATCAAATTGGTGGCGTCGGTCATGTCGCCGTAGTGCAGGAAGAACTTCACGCCCTTCTTGTGCTGGTCTTGATAGATGTGGTCGATGCGCCCGGTGTTGAAGGACGACGAGCGCCGCTTCACCCCGTGCACCACGTAGCCCTTTTCCAGCAGCAGGTCCGCGAGATAGGCCCCGTCCTGACCGGTGACGCCGGTGATCAGGGCGACCTTTTTAGACGCCGGCCCTTTCCGGGGCTGGGCGGCGTTCTTGGGCGACGTGCGCGCGGCGGCTTTGGACATTGCGGGCCTTCGGAGGGGGTGGCGGAACCCGCGCACAATACCGCAAGGCCCCGCGGCCGCGCCACGATTTTGAGGCCAAAACGTTGTATTATCTCGCGAAATGGCGGATAAAAGCGGCGACTCCCCTCGCCGCCCAAGGACGCCTCGCGTGGCCCTTCTGGATCATCTTCTGCCCCGTGCGCTGCAAGGCACGAACCGCATCCGGCGCGTCCACCCGCGCAACTTCGCGATCTATGTGCACGACGTCGCCATGGCCTTTGCCGCCTTCATGGCGGCGTTCTGGCTGCGCCCCAATGTCTCGGTCTCGGGGCTCGAGGTGGTGGAGATGGCGGGCGCCTTCGCGGGCGTCGCGGCGGTGGTCTACCTCTACACCGGGCTTTACCGGCACGTCTGGGAGTACGTCTCGGCCCAGGACGCGATCAATGTGCTGAAGACCGCCTTCGTGGTTGTGCTGCTCTATCTGACCATCGGTTTCGTCTGGAACCGCCTGGAGGACCTGCCGCGCACCATGTTGGTTAGCAGCTGGCTGATGCTGGTGGCGTTCCTGGCGGGCCCGCGCCTTCTGTACCGCATGACGAAGGACCGGCAGCTGCGCGGCCTGATCAGCGGCCGGCCCGCCGGCACGCCGATCCTGCTGGTGGGCGCCGGCCCGGAAGCCGCGCATTTCGTCAGCGCCGTCCAGCGCGACCGCGGCAAGACTTATCATGTGGTGGGCATGCTCACCCGCCGCCCAGATCGCGTCGGCCAGGTGATCCAGGGCGTCGATGTGCTGGGGCGCGATGAAGACCTCGCCCGCGTGCTGGCGGAGCTCGACGCGCGGGGCCGCCGCCCGGAAAAACTCGTCCTGGTGCGCGCCGATATGCACGGCGACGAGATCCGCGAGTTGCTGGCCAAGGCGGAAGACGCCGGCTGCACGCTGTCGCGCGTGCCGCCGCCCACCGACATGCAGGCCTATGACACCGATGTGAAACCCCGGCCCATCGCCATCGCCGATCTGTTGGGCCGCGCCCAGAAGCGCCTCGACCGCGCGGCCATGGCGGCCATGATCGCCGGCAAGCGCGTGCTAATCACCGGCGCCGGCGGCTCCATCGGCGCGGAACTGGTGCGCCAAGTGTCCGACGCCGGGCCCTCACACCTGGGTCTGCTGGATCACAGCGAATATAATCTCTACACCGTCGATATGGATGTGCGCGGCCGGTACCCGAATCTGGGGCTGTCCTGCATCCTCGCGGACGTCCGTGACGAAGCGCGCATGCAAGGCGTGGTGGCGCGCGAGCGCCCCGACGTGGTGTTCCATGCCGCGGCGCTCAAACATGTGCCGATGGTGGAGATGAACCCGCTGGAAGGCCTGCTCACCAACGCCGTGGGCACGCGCAACGTGGCCGCGGCCTGCGTCGCCGCCGGGGTCAAGACCGTGGTGATGATCTCCACCGACAAGGCCGTGAACCCCGCCAACATCATGGGCGCCTCCAAGCGCGTCGCCGAGATGTACTGCCAGGCGGAAGACCTGCGCCGCCAGGGCACCCGCTTCATCACCGTGCGCTTCGGCAATGTGCTGGGCTCCACGGGTTCGGTGGTGCCGCTGTTCCAGAAGCAGCTGGACGCCGGCGGGCCGCTCACGGTGACGCATGCGGATGCGGAACGCTATTTCATGACGGTGCGCGAAGCGGTGGAACTGGTGCTGGAAGCCGCCGCCTTGGGCCAGGGCCGCGCCGAGGAAGGCGCCATCTATGTGCTCGACATGGGCGCGCCGGTGAAGATCATCGACCTCGCCCGCCAGATCATCCGCCTCGCCGGCAAGACGCCCGGCGTGGACGTGGAGATCAAAGTGGTGGGCTTGCGCCCCGGCGAGAAGATGAGCGAGGAGTTGTTCCACGGCGAGGAGCCGGCGGTCGCCACCGACATGGCCGGCATCCTGATCGCGCGGCCGCGCACCGTGGACTACGGCATCATCGCCGCCAAACTCTCCGCACTGGAAGACGCCTGCCGCCGCCGGGATGAACCCGCCGCCATGGCCCTGATCGCCGATCTGGTGCCGGAACTGAAGCGCGCCGGCTCTCAGGCCGGGAAGCCGCAGCTCAAGATCGTTAAATAGCCGTTCCATAAGCGTTTTCCACCGCCTTGCCCGCGCGCCGAACGCTCGGGTAAACTCCGCCCGCCGCGTGACTGGCGCATAGATGGATGACCATCGGGAAGCGCGGCCTGAAGCGATCGCCGCGCGCCTGGGCACCCACCGTTCATTTGGAGGTGCCTCTATGTCCACCGTCATCATCCGCCGCGCATTGCTGTCCGTGTCCGACAAGACCGGCCTGCTCGATTTCGCCAAGTTCCTGCACGACAATAAGGTCGATCTGGTCTCCACCGGCGGCACGGCGAAAGCCATCCGCGACGCCGGCCTTCCGGTGAAGGATGTCTCCGACCTCACCGGCTTTCCGGAGATGCTCGACGGCCGCGTCAAGACGCTGCACCCGAAAGTCCACGGCGGCCTGCTCGGCATCCGCGGTAACGCCGTGCATGAAAAGGCCATGGCGGACCACGGCATCGAGAACATCGATCTGCTGGTCGTGAACCTCTATCCGTTCGAGAAGACCATTGCCGCCGGCGCCGATTACGACACCTGTGTCGAGAACATCGACATCGGCGGCCCCGCCATGATTCGCGCCGCCGCGAAAAATCACGATGGCGTCGCCGTGGTGGTCGATCCCGCCGACTACGCCGTGATCGTGGACGACATGAAGGCCAACTCGGGCGCGGTGACGCTGGCCACCCGCAAGAGCCTGGCGGCGCGTGCCTATGCCCGCACCGCGGCTTACGACACGGCGATCTCCACCTGGTTCGCCGACCACCTCGGCGAACAGTTCCCGCGCTGGCAAAGCTTCGCGGGCTCCCTCAAGCAGACACTGCGCTACGGCGAGAACCCGCATCAGAGCGCCGCGCTCTACGTCACCGGCGAGAAGCGTCCCGGCGTCGCCTCCGCCGTGCAGATCCAGGGTAAGGAGCTCAGCTACAACAATATCAACGACACCGACGCGGCCTATGAACTGGTGGCGGAATTCGACACGCCCGCCTGCGCCATCATCAAGCACGCCAACCCCTGCGGCGTGGCGCTCGGCAAGGACTGCCTCGAAGCCTACTCAAAGGCGCTGGTGTGCGATCCGGTGTCGGCTTTCGGGGGCATCATCGCGCTCAATCGTCCTATCGACGGCCCGACCGCCGCCAAGATCACCGAGCTGTTCACCGAAGTGGTGATCGCGCCCGGCGCCGATGACGCGGCCAAGGAGATGTTCGCCAAGAAAAAGAATCTGCGCCTGCTGATCACCGATGGTCTGCCCGACCCGCGCAGCCTGGGGCGCACGGTGCGCAACGTGGCCGGCGGCTATCTCGTCCAGGGCCGCGACCACGGCCATGTGACGGCGAGCGACTTGAAGATCGTTACCAAGGTCCAACCGTCCGCGCAGCAGATCACCGACATGCTGTTCGCCTTCACGGTGTGCAAGCACGTCAAATCCAACGCCATCATTTACGTGAAGGACGGCGCCACGGCGGCCATCGGGGCGGGCCAGATGAGCCGCATCGATTCCGCGCGCATCGCTTTCAGCAAAGCCAAGGACGCGGCTGCCGCGTCCGGCGCGAAAGAGCCCGCGACGGTCGGTTCGGTGGTGGCGTCGGACGCCTTCTTCCCGTTCCCGGATGGATTGCTGGTGACGGCGGAAGCCGGCGCGGTGGCGGTGATTCAGCCGGGCGGCTCAGTGAAGGACGCCGACGTGATCAAGGCGGCCGACGAAAAGGGCCTCGCCATGGTGTTCACCGGCATGCGCCACTTCAGGCATTAGAAGGCAGCGCCTTCAGGCTTTCAGGGCCGCGCGGATCTGCGCTGTCAGGGTCATGCACGCCAGGGCGTCCTCGCCGGTGACCCGGGGCGTTTTGCCATTGCGCACGCAGGCGAGAAAATCTTCCAACTGCGCGCTCAGGGCGTCGGTTCCGGTGACCGCGAGGTCGACGCTCTCGATATGCCCATTGTCCCGCTTGCGCGACTTAGTCGCGGTGCGGGCGATGTAGTCCACATGGAAGAACGCGTCGGGCGTCACCACGTCGAGATCGCGGATGCGTGTGGCGGTGACGCGGCTGGCGGTGAGGGTGGCCGTCGCGCCGTCGGTGAAGCTCACCAGCGCCACGGCGTGGTCGTCGTTGCCGCCTGCGCTCACATGGGCCACCGGCGTTTTCTTGAGGGTGAGCACCACGTCGATGTCATGCACCATCAGGTCCATGACCACGTCGATATCCAGCACGCGCGCGCTGGCGGCGCTCATGCGCCGGGCGGCCAGGGCGGTGATCGACGCGGGCGGCACACCGGCATACGTCAGGGTTTCGATCGCAGGATTGAAGCGCTCGATATGGCCTACCTGCAAAACCGCGCCGCCGTCTTTGGCCGCGGCGATCAGGCTGCGGCATTCGGCTTCGGTGGCCGCCAGCGGCTTTTCCACCAGGCAGGCGATACCGCCGCGCAGCAGCGGTGTGGCGCATGGCACATGGGCGCCGGTAGGCGCCGCGATGATGGCCGCATCGATTTTGCCCGCCAGCGATTCAATATCCGCGAGCGCCGCGCACCCGCCGATCTCGGCGGCGGCGCGGCATTGGGCGAGATCGGGATCGACAACCGCGATCAGCTCCACGCCCGCCACACGTTTGGCGGCGGCCACATGGCGCTTGCCCATGACGCCCGCGCCGATCACGGCCAGGCGCACGGGTTTCATTTCGGCGGAACTCATATCAGGCGAGCGCGGCGCGGACCGCGGCGATGATGACGTCCTGGGTCTCGGGCGCGAGATAGGGATGCATCGGCAGGCTGAGCACCTCCTGCGCCAGGCGTTCCGTCACCGGCAAGCCGCCGGTCACCACGGGATGGCCGCGATAGGGCGGCTGCACGTGGATGGGCTTCGGGTAGAACACGGCGGTCGAGATTTTCTGCGCCTGCAGGTGCGCGGCGATGCGGTCGCGGCGCGGCGAGCGGATCGTGTACTGCGCCCAGACCGAGGTGCAGTCCGGCGCCACCACCGGCGTGGTCACCACGTCCTTGAGGCCGGCGGTGTAGCGCGCGGCGATGCGGTCGCGGGCGGCGTTCTCGTCGTCGAAGATCGAAAGTTTTTCCAGCAGGATCGCCGCCTGGATGGAATCAAACCGCGCGGTCAGGCCGACGCGCACATTCTCGTTGCGGTCCTTGCCCTGGCCATGCACGCGCACCTGGATCAGCTTGCGCGCGATGTCTTCGTTGTCGGTAAACACCGCGCCGCCGTCGCCGTAGCAGCCCAAAGGCTTCGACGGATAAAAGCTGGTGGCGGTGATGGCGGCGCAGGCGCCAAGGGCGCGGCCTTTATAATAGGCGCCGAAACTCTGGGCGGCGTCGTCCAGGATCCACAGGCCGTGTTCCTGGGCGATGGCGTCCAAGGCGTCGTAGTCGGCGGGCTGGCCGAACAGATCAACGGCCAGTACGCAGGCCGGCATCAGCCCGGTCTGCTGCGCGACCGCGATGGCTTTCGTCAGGCTGGCCGGATCCATGTTGAAGGTGTCGGGCAATACATCGACGAAGATCGGCGTCGCGCCCGCCAGGACGACCGCTTCGGCGGTGGCGGTGAAGGTGAAGGACGGCACGAACACCGCGTCGCCGCGGCCCACGTCGTGGGCCATGAGCGCCATGATCAGGGCGGTGGTGCCGCTGGAGCAGGAGATCACATGCTTCGCCCCGCAACGCTGGCCAAGCTTCTTTTCCACCTCGGCCACTTCCGGGCCCATGATGTAGCCGCCGTGATCCAGCACCCGGGTGATGGCGGCGTCCAGGCGCGCGCCGAGGCGCTGGCGCTGGGCCTGCAGGTCGACCATGCCAATGGCCTGAACACCGGCAGGAGCAGGGGCGGAATCGCGCATTAAAAAGGGTATCCGGACGGAAGGTTCAGGGGTGAAAGAAGGCGGGCTTTGGGATCGGCCCCGGTATCGGCCATTGTATCGGAATGAACCTAAACCGTGGTAACAACGCATGCAAATGGAATGGGTTGCGCTGCACCACCGATGGCTGACGTGAAGCCCGCAAATCTCTATCGCCGCCTGATTCGCGAAGCCGTGACCC
>CANJOI010000019.1 GCA_947475365.1 Fidelibacterota bacterium
CGAACATGGTATTCCCCACGGACTGCCAGGCCACGGCGCCCCAGGTGCCGAGGGAGGCGTTGGCAACGCCGGCGCGGATCGCGGGCCAGCCCTCGACAGCCAGCGACAGGAAAAACAGGGGAAGTATGGCAAAGCCGCTGGCCCAGACCACATAGGCCAGCATGTTGACCCGGCCGCCGCGCGCCGCCACCAGGTTGCCGCCCGACCAGCTTGCCGCTGCGCCGAGGATCATGAGCAGGCCGAGCGGAGTCGCGCTGCCGTCGGTGAAAGCGGCAATCACGCCGACGCCGCCCGCTGCCATGGCCAACGCCAGCCATTGCGCCGGCCGCACGCGTTCGCCGGTGAAGTACACCGACAGCAGGATGGTGAAGAACACCTGGGTCTGCACCACCAGGGACGCGAGCCCCGGGGTGATATGGCCGTTGATGGCGGAATAGAGCAGGCCGAACTGACCCGCGCCGATCAGGAGGCCGAAGGCGGCGAGATGACTGACCGGAACGGCAGGGCGCTTGAGGAAAAACACCGCCGGAAAAAAGGCGAACGTGAACCGCAAGACCGCGAACAGCAATGGCGGCAGGTGATCGAGCCCCGCGCGGATCACCACGAAATTGGTGCCCCACACCGCGACGACCGCCAGTGCAAGCAGCATGTGGGAAAACGGCAGTGCACCAGGCGACATAGGATCACCAGCGAAAGGGCGGGTGAAGACTTAGGCCTGCGGCGCAAAGCCCTTCAAGGCGCGAGATGCCTCACGAGCCCTGCGGGTTCCGCATGGGTTGAGGCGCCGCTAGCGCTTCAGAACGCGCTTCAGCGAGGCCACGAGGCGGTCGTTCTCGGCTGGGCGGCCGGTGTTGGCGCGCAGGAACGACTCGTAGCCCTTCTCGCGCCAGGCCTTGACGATGATGCCGTCGGCCAGCAGGCCTTTGGCGACTTCGCTCGCGTCCGTGCCGCAATCGAAGAACAGGAAGTTGGTTTGCGACGCCGCGGGTGTGATGCCGATTTTTGCCAGTTCGGCGCGGGTACGGTCGCGCTCGGCGCGGATGTCGGCCACGGCCTGTTTCATCCAGGCCTGGTCGCCGATGGCGGCGATCGCGCCCAGCTGCGCCGCGGCGTTGACGTTGAACGGCGTCTTGGCGGCCGCGATCACGCGCGCGATCTCGGTGTCCGAGCACACCGCATAGCCGACACGCAGGCCGGCGAGGCCATAGGCCTTGGAGAACGAGCGCAGCACAACGTGGGCAATCCCCGCGGCGCGCAGGACCTGGATGCCGTTGGGCATGCCGGGATCCATCAGCTCGAAATAGGCCTCGTCAAACACGAACAGGGTGGTGGGCGAGGTCGCCTTGATCAGGCGGTCGAGCGCCGCGGCGTTCAGCGCCGGCCCCACCGGATTCCACGGCGAGGAGATGAAAAAGATCTGCGGCGCTTTCTTGAGTTCGCTTTCCAGCGCGGCCAAGTCGAAGTCGAGGCCTGCGGTCATCGGGATCTTGGTGACCTTGGCGCCCAGCGCCAAAGGCTCGATCTCATGCAAACCGAAACTCGGCACCACCGTCAGCACTGATGAATCCGGCGGCAGGAAGGCGCGCGAAATCGCCGCGATCATTTCCTCCGAGCCGTTGCCGCACACGATCTCCGCGGCGTCGACTCCCACATGCGCGGCGAGCACATCGCGCAGTTCGGCGCAGGCGGGGTCGGCATAGCGCCAGGGCTCGAACGCGGGCGAAGCCAGCGCTTCCAGGACCTTGGGCGAACAGCCGTACGGGTTTTCGTTACTGCCCAACCGCGCGATGTCGTGCTTGCCGGAGAGGGCGCGCGCTTTGCCGAGGCTCATGCCCGCGTTGTAGGCGGGAAGCGCCGCCACATGCGGGTTGAAGGCGAGGCGGGCGGAGGGTTTGGAGCGCGTATCCATGGGTATTTTCCGGCTCTTGCGGGGCGTCATCAAACTGTTGCGCGGGGCGATTATGTATAGTCATATATGTCCGTTCATGTCTAGGCATAATGCCGGACCAGGAGCCAGACCCCGCGTGTCCACGCCGCTTCCTCCCATGCGCGCCGTACAGGTGTTTGAAGCGGTCGTACGCTGCGGCAGCGTCACCGCCGCGGCCGAAGAGTTGTGCGTTTCGCCCGGCGCCATCAGTCAACAGATTCACAACATCGAGAAGTCGCTCAACGTGCGTTTGTTCGAGCGCTCGGGGCGATCGCTGGCGCTGACGTCCTGGGGCCGCATTTATTATGAGCGTGTGCGCTTCGCCTTCGAGCAACTGCGCACCGCGCAGGACACGCTGTCGCGCGCGCGGTCCAAGCCCGGCATCGTGCTGTCCGCGCTGCCGTCCATGGCGATCCGCTGGCTGCAGCCGCTGCTCTTGCAGTGGCGCGCGGCGCATCCCGGCGCCAGCGTGCGCCTGGTCGGCACCGACGAGGAAACCAGCCTGCGGGACGAGCAGATCGACTTCCGCATCTCTTACGGCACCGACGTGCGACAGTATGAGCACTTCGCCGAGCTGTTCATCGACACGGTGGTGCCCGCCTGTTCGGCGGGGTTGCTCGCGAAGCGGCCGGTGCAGACCGCGGCCGATATCCTGGCCGGGCCGCTGATCGACATTGAGTGGGATGTGCGCCACCGGCCCGCGCCGTCCTGGGACGACTGGGCGCGCGGCGCCGGGCTGCCGCAACCCGATACAGCCGCCGAACTCGCGTTCTCGCTGTCGAGCGCCGCGATCGATGCGGCGGTGAACGGCGGCGGGTTTGTGCTCGGGCAGATCGCCATGATCCACGAAGACGTGGCCAACGGGCGCCTGGTGATTCCCATCGACCGGCGCCTGACCATGCCGGCGCCGTACTTTCTGGCGTGGGACCGGGCGGTGCTGGACCGCCCTTATGGCGAGGATTTCCGCGCCTTTATTATCGCCGCTGCACGGCGGCAGGCCGCCCAGTCCGCCGGACGGGCCCCTCTGGCGCCGGCGCGGACCCCGGTTCCGCTGCGGCCGGGCGCGGCGTGAACGGACTGATGTTGGCGCTCGCCTTCGATCCGGCGCCGGCGCGTTTGTCGGCCGGCGCGAAGCGCGCGATCAGCTCATGCAAGTGTCCGGGATAGGTCAGCCTTACAAACGTCACGGTGTGATCCGCGCTCCAGGTGCGGCGCTCGATCACCAGGCATGGTTTTCCGGGCGCGAGCTTCAAAGCCTCACCCGCCGCCGCCGAAGCCTCGATGGCTTGGATGCGGTGTTCGGCCGCGGTCCAGGGAATGTGGCTCATGAGCCAGGCGCCCGGCGCCTGCGCCGCGAAGTCCACCTCGGCCGCCTCCGGCACGGCGGTGACATTGATGAGCCGCTCCTCGAAGCAAAAAGGCTGCCGGCCGGCGTAGTGGCAGCAGGTCAGTTCCAGGATCGGGCCCGGCGCTTTGAGATCGAGCACGGTGCGGTCGCCCTGGCTGCTCTTACGCCGGCGGCGGATGAGAAGATCGAAGCTGTACGGCAGGCCCAAGGCGGAAACCTCGGCCTTGATGTCGGGGATTTCGAGGACCGCCGACTGCAGATGCGGCTTGGAGACGAAGCTGCCGGCCTTGCGGCGGCGCTCGATCATGTCGGCATTGGCGAGGTGAGTCAGCACCTTGCTCACGGTCATGCGTGAGCATTTGTACTGCGTCATCAATTCGTGTTCGAACGGGATGCGGTATCCGGGCGGCCATTCGCCCGAAAGAATTTTGTCGGCGATGTCCGTGAGAATCCGCTGATGTAACGAAATACTGTCTTTGACGGTCATCTCACACTGTCCGCGTCCCGCGTCTTATCTTGCTGTTGCATTATCACATCGATATCCTTCTTTATGTATAGGCAAATACGTGCCGGACAAAGCCGTCGCCCGGGGGCAGGCGCGGGCGGCTTTTGAATCGGTCTAATCAGGGGTCTTTCATGGATTTCGTCGTCATCGCGCTCTACATGGCCGCCATGGTCGGGGTCGGGTTCTGGGCCAAGAGCAAGGCCAAGAGCGAGTCCGACTACCTGGTGGCCGGACGGCGGCTTGGGCCCATGCTCTACGCCGGCACCATGGCCGCCCTGGTCATGGGCGGCGGCGCCACCATCGGTGGGGTCGGCCGCGGCTATATCTTCGGTATCTCCGGCATGTGGCTGCCGTTCGCGCTCGGCATGGGCGTGTTCGTGGTCAGCTTGACCATCGCCCCGCTGGTCAGCCGCCTCAAGGTGTACACCGTCAGCCAGATGCTGGAACTGCGCTACGGCCCCGGCACCAGCCTGCTCTCCGGCTTCGTCATGATGAGCTACGCCTTCATGATCGCGGTCACCTCCACCATCGCCTACGGCGCCATCTTCGAAGTTCAGTTTGGCATGACCAAAATTCCCGCCGTGCTGCTCGGCGGCGGCATCGTGGTGCTGTACTCGGTCTTGGGCGGCATGTGGTCCATCACGCTCACCGACTTCGCCCAATTCATCATCAAGACCATCGGCCTGATGTTCATTCTGCTGCCGGCGTCGATCATGGCGGCGGGCGGTCTCGACAACATGCACGCCAAATTGCCGCCCGAGATGTTCTCGCTGACCAATATCGGCTGGGGCCGCATCATCACCTTCTTCATCATCTTCAACCTGTCGATCGTGGTGGGCCAGGACGTGTGGCAGCGCATCTTCACCGCGCGCAGCCCCGAGGTCGCCAAGTGGGCGGGCGCGGGCGCCGGTATCTACTGCTTTGTCTTCGCCACCTGCGCTGGCCTGGTCGGCACGGCGGCCCAGATCGTGCTGCCCGCGGGCATCGCGCGTGACAAGGTCTACGCCGAGATGGTGAAGGCCACGCTGCCGGTCGGCATCTCGGGGCTGGTCATGGCCGCGGCCCTGGCGGCGATCATGTCGGTGTCGAGCGGCACGTTGATTGCGTCCGCCACGGTGGCCAAGGAAGACATCGTGCGCGTGTTCAAGCGCAAGAGCCTTAAAGCGGCCACCGACGAGACCCACGAGAGCAAGGATGATGTCGCCGACAGCCGCTGGTACATCCTGGGCTTCGGCGTTCTCATGATCCTTCTGGCCTGTATCCTGGAGGATGTGGTCACCGCGCTGACGATCGGCAGCGCCATCGTCGTCACCGGCCTGTT
The DNA here is from genome assembly GCA_947475365.1 of Fidelibacterota bacterium. GTDB lineage: Bacteria > Pseudomonadota > Alphaproteobacteria > Rhodospirillales > Rhodospirillaceae > SHVO01. The sequence goes on from CANJOI010000019.1 coordinate 5,102, forward strand.
CGTGCCGATCATCGGCGGCATGGTCTGGAGCCGGGGCACCCTCATGGGCGCGGTCGCCGGCATCATCGTCGGTATCGTGTTCACCTTCGGCGATATGGCCTATCTGCACCTGATCGAAGGCATGTCCGGCGAGGACGCCATCGGCGCCGACGAGCCGGTTTATATCGGCATGATCGGCAGCCTGATCGGTTACGTGATCGTGAGCCTGATGACCGCCCCGACGCCGGCCGCGGTTCTGGAAGAGTGGCTGCGCCGGTCGCGGAAAGCCGCGGCTTAAGCGGCCAACTCCGCCATCGTCTTGAAGAAGGCGGATCGGACGCCGTCACGTTTGTGATGGTGTCCGCCGCTCACCTGCTTCACGCCGCTCACCCACACGCAATCCACGCCGCCGTTGCCGGCGTTGAATATCCAGGCGTCGAGCAGGGCATCCTCCTTGGCGCCGGCGAAGGCGGCATGGGCGGTGTTCAGGCTGACCACATCGGCGGGGCCGCCCACACTGAGTCCCACGAACTCGGCGCCCAAGGCACGCGCGCCGCCTTGCAACGCCTCGTCATAAAGCGCGCGGCCGGTGGAGCCGCCCGGGGGCGCCATGACGTTGCGGCCCTGGCGCGCGAGGCGTTGTGAGTATTCCAGCAGGCGGAGTTCATCCGCCGCGCCGATCTGCACATTGGAATCCGAGCCGATACCGAAACGCCCGCCGGCGGCGGTGTAGGTGGGCGCGTTGAACACCCCGTCGCCCAGATTGGCTTCGGTGATCGGGCAGAGTCCCACCACCGCGCGGCTGGCGGCGGTGCGTGTGGTTTCCGCTTCGGTCATATGGGTGGCGTGCACCAGGCACCAGCGCCCGCCCACCGGCGCATGATCCAACAGCCAGTCGACTGGGCGCTGCCCGCACCAAGCCAGGCAAGATTCCACTTCCGCCATCTGCTCGGCAATATGGATATGGATCGGCGTGCTGGGGGCGAGGGCGGTGACGGCGGCAAGTTCCTCGGGCGTGACGGCGCGCAAGGAGTGGGGCGCGACGCCCACCACACCGGTGCCCAGCGGTTTCACCGCGTGGCGGCAGCCGTCGAGCAGCTGCGCATAGCGGTCGACGCTGTTGATGAAGCGCCGCTGGCCGTCATTGGGGGCGGCGCCGCCGAAGCCCGAATGGGCGTAGAACACCGGCAGCAGTGTCAGGCCTAGCCCGGTGTCGGCCGCGGCGCCCGCCACTGCCGCCGCCATCTCGGCGATATCGCCGTAGGGGCGGCCGTCGACGTCGTGATGCAGATAATGGAATTCGCCGACGCGGCTGAACCCAGCCTCCAGCATCTCGATATAGGCCTGGGCCGCCACCGCGCGCACTTGCGCGGGGTTCATGGAGAGCGCGAGGCGGTACATCAGCTCGCGCCAGCTCCAGAAGGTGTCGTTGCCGGTATGGCGGCGCTCGGCGAGGCCGGCCATGGCGCGCTGGAAGGCGTGGCTATGCAGGTTGGGCATGGCGGGCACGAGCACCGCATGGCGTTCGTCGCCGGATTGCGCCGTGCCGGTCTCGACGGCGCTGATTCGCCCATCCCTGAAGGTCAGGCGCACGTCCTTGCGCCATCCGCCTTGAACCAGGGCTACACTCGCGTGAATCGTCGTCATTTCGCCTGCGATTATATAGGTGTTGTCGGCCGCATCGGCCTCAAGACTCTGCGCTTGCATCGCAGGTTATTATGTCTATACATTAAATCCAACCCGAATTTGGACCCCTTATGATTCCCTCCGAAACCCCTGCAAAAGCGAACCGTACGCGGGTCTGGCGCAACGCCCGGCTGGCCACGCTGGCGGCGGGCACACCGGGACTCGGGCTGGTGGAAAAGGGCGCCATCGCGGTGACGGGCGATTCGATCCTGTTCGCCGGCGCCGAGGCCGATCTGCCCGGCGATATCGCGCGCGCCGCCGAGGTCACGGATTGCGAAGGCCGCTGGATCACCCCCGGCCTGGTCGATTGCCACACGCACCTGATCTATGCCGGCAACCGCGCCCATGAATTCGAATTGCGCCTCGCTGGCGCCACCTATGAAGAGATCGCGCGCGCCGGCGGCGGGATCGTATCGTCGGTGAAGGCTTTGCGCGCCGCGTCCGAGGCGGCGTTGGCGGCTGAAGCCATGCCGCGCCTCGACGCATTGATCGCGGAAGGGGCCACGACCGTCGAGATCAAGTCCGGCTACGGCCTGGACTATGAGAACGAGCGCAAGTCCCTGCGTGCTGCCCGCGCGTTGGGCGCACAGCGCCCCGTCACCATCAAGACCACGTTCCTGGGGGCCCACGCGGTGCCGCCGGAAGCCAACAAGGATTCCGCCGCACATATCGCGCGCGTGGTGGAGATGATGCCCAGGATCGCCGCCGAAGGCCTCATCGACGCCGTTGACGCCTTTTGCGAAGGCATCGGTTTCTCACCCGCGGAAACCAGGCAAGTGTTCGATCAGGCCAAGAGCCTCGGCCTGCCGGTGAAACTGCACGCCGATCAGCTATCCAATTTGCACGGCGCTGCCCTGACGGCGGAATACGCCGGGCTCTCCGCTGACCATCTTGAACACACCGACGACGCGGGCGCGGCTGCCATGGCCAAAGCGGGCACGGTCGCGGTGCTGTTGCCCGGCGCATACTACTTTATCCGCGAGACCAAGCTGCCGCCGCTGGACCTGTTCCGCAAACACGGCGTCGCTCTGGCTTTGGCGACCGATTCCAATCCCGGGACCGCACCGCTGACATCGCTGCTGCTGACCATGAACATGGCCGCGACACTGTTCCGCATGACCGTGGATGAATGCATCGCCGGCGTGACCCGCGAAGGCGCCAAGGCGCTGGGCCTGGGCCGGCAGACCGGCACGCTCGAGGCCGGCAAGTGGGCCGATCTCGCCATCTGGAACATCGAGCGGCCCGCCGAACTGGTTTACCGCATGGGCTTCAACCCGCTGCACGCCCGAGTCTGGAAGGGCGTCTGGAAAGGCCAATGAAGACAGTCATCCTGAAGCCGGGGACCAATACCCTCGCCGACTGGCGCGCGATCTATCGCGGCGCCGCCGTCAAACTCGATCCCTCATCCGAAGCCTGGGTGGCGGCGGGCGCCGCGGCCGTGGCGCGCATTATCGCGAAAGGCGAGCCGGTCTACGGCATCAACACCGGCTTCGGGAAGCTCGCCAGCGTCCGCATCCCCACCGAAGATCTCGAGAAGCTGCAGAGCAATATCGTCCTGTCGCACTGCGCCGGCGTTGGCGAGCCCATGCCGCAAAACGTCGCGCGCCTGATGATGAGCCTGAAGCTCGCCAGCCTCGGTCAGGGCGCGTCGGGCATACGGCCCAAGACCCTGGCGCTGTTGGAAGCCATGCTCCAGAAGGACGTGATCCCAGTGGTGCCGGCGCAGGGTTCGGTCGGCGCCTCCGGCGATCTCGCGCCGCTCTCTCATATGACCGCTGTCATGATCGGTGTCGGTGAAGCCTTCACGCCCGCCGGGCGGGTGACCGCGAAAGAGGCTTTGGCGAAGGCCGGCCTCGCGCCGGTAGTGCTCGGCCCCAAGGAGGGCCTCGCGCTGCTCAACGGCACGCAGTTCTCCACTGCCTATGCCTTGGCCGGCCTGTTCGAAGCCGAGCTGCTCTATCAGTCGGGCATCGTCGCCGGGGCGCTGTCGACCGATGCGGCGCGCGGCACCGACGCGCCGTTCGATCCGCGCATCCACCGCCTGCGGAAGCATGCGGGACAGATGGAAACCGCCGAGGCCTTGCGCCAGTTACTGAAGGGCAGCGCCATCCGCGCGTCGCATCTGGTGAATGACGATCGGGTACAGGATCCCTACTGCCTGCGCTGCCAGCCTCAGGTCATGGGCGCCTGCCTTGATCTGCTCCGCCAGGCCGCCACTACGTTGGAAACGGAAGCCAACGGCGTGTCCGACAACCCGCTGATCTTCGCCACCGAAGACGAGGCGCTGTCAGGCGGGAATTTCCACGCCGAACCGGTGGCCTTCGCCGCCGACATGATCGCGCTGGCGCTGTGCGAGATCGGCTCGCTCGCGGAACGCCGTATCGCCATGCTGGTTGATCCGGCGTTGTCGGGCTTGCCCGCGTTCCTCACCGGCAAGCCGGGCCTCAACTCGGGCTTCATGATCCCGCAGGTGACCGCGGCGGCGCTGGTGTCCGAGAACAAACAAAAGGCCTATCCGGCCAGCGTGGATTCCATCCCGACCTCCGCCAATCAGGAAGACCATGTCTCCATGGCCGCCCACGGCGGCCGCCGGTTGTTGCCCATGGCCGAGAATACCGGCGCCGTCATCGCCATCGAACTTCTGGCGGCGGTGCAGGCCTGTGACTTCCACCTGCCGTTGACGCTGAGCCCGCCGCTCGAATCGGCGCGCCGCGTGGTGAGCGCGGTGGTGCCCCATCTCGACGAAGACCGCCACTTTCACCCCGATATCGCCAAGGCCATCGACCTGGTGCGCAGCGGCGCACTGGCGGCGTCCGTGACCGGCGTGATCCTGCCAACGGTGGCGCAATGAACGCCCACCCCTGGTTGACGATCCATCGCGGCACGGCGCCGCTGCTGCTGAGCATGCCGCACACGGGCACCGACCTCGGCGCCTACGAAAGTCGCTATGTCTCGCCCTGGCAGGCCCGCAAGGACGCCGACTGGTGGATCGAGAAGCTCTATGATTTCGGCCGCGATCTGGGCGCCACCATCGTGCGCACCACGCTGTCGCGCTCGGTGATCGATGTGAACCGCGATCCCTCCGGGGTGTCGCTCTATCCCGGCCAGGCCACGACAGAACTTTGTCCCACCACCACCTTTGACGGTGAGCCGCTGTACAAGGACGGCCATGTTCCTGACGCCTCTGAGATAGCGGACCGGCGCGCCAAGTATTTCGATCCCTACCACGCGGTGCTGAACGCCGAGATCGCGCGCCTCAAGGCGCTGCATCCCAAGATCGTGGTCTACGACTGCCACTCGATCCGTTCGGAAGTGCCGCGCCTGTTCGATGGCGCGCTGCCCCATTTCAACATCGGCACCAACAGCGGAAAGTCCTGCGATCCGGCGCTCACCGACGCGGTCGCGGCGGCCTGCGCCAATTCCCCCTTCAGCCATGTCGTCAACGGACGCTTCAAGGGCGGATACATCACCCGCGCGTCGGGCAAGCCGGACGCCGGCGTGCACGCCATCCAGATGGAGCTTGCGGCCCGCGGCTATCTGCGCGAGATAACCGGCCCTGTCGCCGAGGCAAACTGGCCCGTGGCCTATGACAAAGCCCACGCGGCGCCCATGCGCGCCGCGTTGAAGAATATCCTCGAGGCTTGCCTCGCTTTCGCCAAAACCGCCTGAGCCCAGAAAAATTTGACTCTTAAGGACGCCGCCATGACCCGCATCGACAACGCCCGCAAGATCCGCGCTCCCCACGGCAACCAGATCACCGCCAAGAGCTGGCTGACCGAAGCGCCCATGCGCATGCTGATGAACAACCTGGACCCGGACGTGGCGGAAAAGCCGGAAGAGCTGGTGGTCTACGGCGGCATCGGCCGCGCCGCACGCGATTGGGAAAGCTTCGACCGCATCGTCGCGACCTTGAAGCGTCTGGACGACGATCAGACGCTGCTGGTGCAGTCCGGAAAGCCCGTCGGTGTGTTCCGCACGCACAAGGACGCGCCGCGCGTGCTGATCGCCAACTCCAACCTGGTGCCGCATTGGGCCACCTGGGAGCACTTCAACGAGCTCGATAAAAAAGGCCTGATGATGTACGGCCAGATGACCGCGGGTTCGTGGATCTATATCGGCTCGCAGGGCATCGTGCAGGGCACCTATGAGACCTTCGTCGAGATGGGCCGCCAGCACTACAACGGCTCGCTCGCCGGGCGCTGGATCCTGACCGCCGGTCTGGGCGGCATGGGCGGCGCGCAGCCGCTGGCCGCCACCATGGCCGGCGCCTCGTGCCTGGCCATCGAGTGCAAACAGACCAGCATCGATTTCCGCCTGCGGACCAAATACATCGACGTGCAGGCCAAGGATCTGGATGACGCGCTGGCGATCATCAATAAAGCCTGCGCGGAGAAGAAAGCGGTGTCGGTGGCGCTGCTCGGCAACGCCGCTGAAATCCTGCCGGAAATGGTGCGCCGCGGCGTGCGCCCGGACGCCGTTACCGACCAGACCTCGGCCCACGATCCGGTGAACGGCTACCTGCCCAAGGGTTGGACTCTCGCCCAGTGGGATGCGGCGCGTGAGAAGGACCCGGCGTCAGTACGCAAGGCCGCCAAGGCCTCCATGGCCGAACATGTGCGCGCCATGCTGGCGTTCCACAAGGCGGGCGTGCCGACGGTCGACTACGGCAACAACATCCGTCAGATGGCGTTGGAAGAAGGCGTCGCCGACGCCTTCTCCTTCCCCGGTTTCGTGCCGGCCTATATCCGCCCGCTGTTCTGCCGGGGCATTGGGCCGTTCCGCTGGGCCGCGCTGTCCGGAGACCCCGAGGACATCTACAAGACCGACGCCAAGGTGAAGGAGATGCTGGCCCACGATAAGCACCTCTGCAATTGGCTCGACATGGCGCGGGAGCGCATCAAGTTCCAGGGGCTCCCGGCGCGCATCTGCTGGGTCGGTCTGGGCGTGCGCCATAAGCTCGGCCTTGCCTTCAACGAGATGGTGGCCAAGGGCGAGCTCAAGGCCCCGATCGTCATCGGCCGCGATCATCTGGATTCCGGTTCGGTGTCCTCGCCCAACCGCGAAACCGAAGCCATGAAGGACGGCTCCGACGCCGTGTCCGACTGGCCGCTCTTGAACGCGCTGCTCAATTGCGCCTCTGGCGCCACCTGGGTGTCGTTGCACCACGGCGGCGGCGTCGGCATGGGCTTCTCGCAGCACTCCGGCATGGTCGTTGTCTGCGACGGCACGCCGGAAGCCGCGAAGCGTGTCGAGCGCGTGTTGTGGAACGACCCCGGCACCGGCGTCATGCGCCACGCCGACGCGGGCTATGAGATCGCGATCGATTGCGCGCGCGAGCAGGGGCTTGATCTCCCGAGCTTGAAGTAATGCAGGTATTACGGCAGGCGGACTACCGCCGCATGCCGTGGAAGAACGGCGGCGGCGAAACCACGGAAGTCACGATCTCGCCGCCGGGCGCGGGGCTTGATGTCTTCGATTGGCGCATCTCCATGGCGCTGGTCAAAGGCGACGGGCCGTTCTCGATCTTTCCCGGCATCGACCGCACGCTGTCCATCCTCGACGGCAATGGCATGCGCCTCGACATTGCCGGTGCACGCCATGACCTGACGCGCGCCTCCGCGCCGCTGGCGTTTCCCGCCGATGTGGCGACCGACGCCGTGCTGATGGACGGCGCCATCACTGACCTCAATGTCATGAGCCGGCGCGCGACCTTTCGGCATAAAGTGGAACGCTTCGATGGCGCAGGGAACTTCGCCTCGGACGCCGACGTGGTCGCGGTTCTGGTGGATACCGGGCGCGTGACCGTAACCGCCGCCGAATCCGCGGCCTTAGGCCCGCGTGATAGCGCGATCCTGAACGCGCCGCGCTCCGTGACGGTCGCAGCCAAGGAGCCCGCGAGGGGGTATGTGATTTCCTTCTGGAAAATCGCCTGATTCCAAAGGCTTGGCGCGAGTTCTGCGCACCGCGATTCGACAGAAAAATCGTGATAAATCATTAGAAAATCTAAATAGAATTGCAGGATGGCGTGCGTTGTCCTGAGCCTCCTCTTCGGCGGACACTTGCGCCGTTCACGCAGGGAGGAGTCCGGTGTTCATCAAAAATGCCTGGTATGTCGCGGCCTGGGATCACGAGATCACCCGCGCCCTGACGCCCACGACCATTCTCGGCGAGAACATCGTCCTTTACCGCAAGACCGACGGCAAAATCGCCGCGCTGGAGGACGCCTGTCCGCACCGCAAGCTGCCGTTGTCCATGGGCCGCCTCAAAGACGACGAGGTTGAGTTCGGCTATCACGGTCTGACCTTCGACTGCGCCGGCGCATGCGTGCGTGTGCCGGGCGCCGCCAAAATTCCGAGGACCGCGCGGGTGCGCAGCTATCCGGTCGAGGAGCGCTACGGCCTGGCATGGATCTGGATGGGCGACGCCGCGCTGGCCGACCCCGCCACGATCGTCCCGGTGGAGCATTGGGGTGATCCGGCCTGGGGCGTGAACCGCGGCGAGTCCATGACGGTGGCCTGCAATTACCTGTACATCACCGACAATCTGCTCGATCCCTCGCATGTGGCGTGGGTGCACACCACGTCGTTCGGCAATGCGGCTTGCGAAGACACGCCGCTGGAAACCATCTCCACACCCACGGGCGTGGCGGTGACGCGCTGGATGAACGACACGCCGCCAGCGCCGTTCTACGCACCGTTCCTGAAGTTTCAGGGCAACTGCGACCGGCAGCAGTATTATGAGGTTCGCTATCCTGCCCACGCCATCATCAAGGCGGTGTTCGTGCCGGCCGGCGCCGGCGGCGAGGGCAAGGCGCCCCTTGCGCATCCTGACGTCTTCCTGATGGACAGCTATAACTTCATGACGCCGGTGGACGAGAACAACACGCGCTACTACTGGTTTCAGCTGCGCAACTTCGCGCCCAACGATGTGCGGGTCTCGCACCAGTTCGCTGAGTCCGTCCGCAACGCCTTTGCCGAGGACCGCGTGATCTTGGAGGCCGTGCACAAGGGCATGACCGAGATGCGGACACCCAACCTGAGCCTTGCGATCGACAAGGGTCCGCTCACCTTCCGGCGCGGCACCGCCGCCCGGATCGCCGCTGAACAGCCGGCTGCGATGGTGGCCGAGTAGCCGCACGGAAAGACCCAATTTCCGGGCCTAACTGAGCCGGCGGGCATGACTCCGGGGCGCATTTTTAGTATATCTAAAGAAGACCGCAATTAACGCCGATGCCGCGTTGCGGTAGGCTGCCTTTTCAAGGTGGAGAGACGACTAAATGCCGCGCGCCGCCGTCCTCACGTTCGCCGCCGCCGCGCTGCTCTCGGGGCCCTTGTTTAGCAAGCAGGCGCTGGCCGAGAGCAGATCTTTTGTCGTCACCTGGTTCGGCCAGGCCATGAACTCCAAGGACGGAGACTGCGGTCCGCAAGGCCCTAACCCGCGCTGGCCCGAACAACGCCTCAAGAACGCCCGCGATCTCGGCTACAGCGCCGAGGAGGTCGAGCGCATGCTGAAAGAAGATCTCGCCGGTGAGGAGGGCTACGAGGCCGGCAAAATTGTGCAGGCCAATGTCTTCCGCGGCCGCCTCAACGGCGAGCCGGTGAACGGCTATCTCTATCCCAACACGGTGATCGATCCCAAGCTGCGGGCCCTGACCGGTGAAAAGGCGAAGTTTCAGTACGGCTTCAATCTCGACGGCAAGATCGGCGATAAAGACTTCGAAGATCCCGAAACCCATGAGAAGGGCGTGGACAGCGAGTTCACGCGCGCCATGGGGTGCATGCCGACCTTCCGCGGCGGCCTCACGCCCACCGCGGCGCCATTGGAGTATGCCTGGGCCTGGGCCTGGAAGAAGGAAGGCCGGTCCGCCTGGATCATCACGGTCACCGCCGAGGATCTGACCAAGGATGGCGATGCGACGATCACGTTCGACCGGGCCGTTGAGCGCTTGCGCTTCAACGCCGACGGCACGCCGCGTAGCGACAGCTCGTACCGCATCGATCCCAGCCCCAAGTCGCACAACGAATACAAGGCGAGGATCAAGGACGGCCTGATCACCCTGGCCGAACCGGGTGCAGCCGATTTCTCCATGGTTTACAATCCGGAATTCATCCCGGTCATCCGCATGACCAAGGTGCAGATGCGCATGAAAGTGCTGCCAGACCGCACCATCGAAGGATTCCTCGGCGGCTATCAGCGCTGGGACGACCTTTACATCGCCTATGCCTCCGGCGGCAAAGCCAACGAGGACGGCAATGCGGGCGATCTCGCGGGGATCTACTGGCTGCTCAGAAAATACGCCGACCATGATCCCAGCCCGGCCACTGGCCAGATGATGGCGATCTCGGCGACATGGAATTTCTACGGCATTCCGGCGTTCGCGGTGAGTGCCGAGCCGCCCAGAGCCTCGGTTCATCATTAGTGGTTAAGGTGATGCACCGGGGTCTCGCACTGATCGCTTTCGCAACGTCCGTGCTGGCGGCGCCGGCGTTTGCCGCCAGTGCGCAGAAAATCACCCCGGAAGAAGCGGCCGTGCGCCGCCTGACCGGCGAGCAGTATCGAAATGTGATCCGTGATGTGTTCGGGCCGACCATTGAATTCGGCGGTCACTTCGAGCCCGGTCTCAAAGTTGGCGGCCTCGCCGCGGCGGGCGCCAGCAGCATCGGCGTGACACCGGCCGTTATGGAACAGTACGACGCCATCGCCCGCGTCATCGCCGAACAGGTGGTAAACGAGGCCTACAGGGACCAGATGATCCCCTGCAAGCCGGGCGACGTGAAAGCCGCCGATGACGCCTGCGCGCGGCAATTCCTGAGCGGCGTCGGGCGCCTGCTGTATCGCCGCCCGCTGAAGCCGGCGAGCCTGAACGCGCATGTCGCTGCTGCCCATGTGGGCGCCGAAGCGACCCGGGATTTCTACAAAGGCTTAGGCCTCTCGCTGGCGGCGATGCTGTCGTCGCCCCAGTTCTTGTTCCGTGACGCGGAGCTGGAAACGGACCCGGATGCCAAAGGCGGCTGGCGCCTCGATCCCTACGCCAAGGGCTCGCAATTGTCGTTCTTCCTATGGGATGCGGGACCCGACTTGCAGCTGCTGGCGGCGGCGGAGAAAGGCGATCTCTCCAGCCAGAAGGGTCTCGAGCGCCAGGTGGACCGCATGATGGCGAGTCCGCGCCTGGAAGCGGGTGTGCGCGCGTTCTTCACGGATAACTTGGGCTTCGATGAGTTTGCCGACCTTACCAAGGACGCGGTGTTGTTCCCCAAGTTCAGTGCCCAGGCGGCGCGCGACGCCCGGGAACAGACCCTGAAGACAATTGTGCAGCTGTTGGTGAAGGAAAAGGGCGACTACCGGGACATCTTCACCACCCGGAAGACCTTCCTGACACCGGAGCTGGGCGCGATCTACCGCGTGCCGCTGGTGGACGGCCGCCCCACCGGCACGCCGGACGGCTGGGCGCCTTATGAATTCGCAGGCAACGACAAGCGCGCGGGCATCCTCACGCATATGAGCTTCACCGCGCTGCATTCGCCGGCCGGTCGCGGCTCGCCCACCATCCGCGGCAAGGCGCTGCGCGAAGTGATCCTGTGTCAGAAGGTGCCGCCGCCGCCGGGCAACGTGCCGTTCAACATCATCCAGGACACGGGCAATCCGTTGTTTAAGACCGCGCGTGACCGCCTGACCGCGCACCGCGCCAATCCGGTCTGCGCGGGCTGCCATAAGATCACCGACCCCATGGGCCTCGCGCTAGAGAACTTCGACGGCGCGGGCGAGTACCGCACCACGGAGAACGGCAAACAGATCGACACCAGCGGCGAGCTGGACGGCATTGCCTTCAAGGATGCGGAAGGCCTGGGCAGGGCCGTGCACGACAATCCCGCGACCGCCAGCTGCCTGGTGAGTCGCCTTGCGTCCTATGCCTTGGGGCGTCTGCCGGGCGCCGGCGAGCAGGCGTGGGTTACGGCATTGCAGGCGTCGTTCGCGGAGAACGGCTACCGCGTGCCCGACCTGATGCGCGAGATCGCGGTCAGCGATGCCTACTACCGGCGTGCGCTGCCGAGGCCATCCCCCGCTGTCGCCGGGAACGCGCCCCTTCAACAGGAGGCCAAATGAGCAGGCCTTTTGATCGCCGCACACTGTTGCGCGGGTCCTTCGCGGGCGCCGCGGTCACTGTGGCGCTTCCGGTTCTCGACGGTTTCCTCACCGCAAACGGCACCGCGCTCGCCGCCACCGGCAAGCCGCTGCCGCAGGTGTTCGGCACCTGGTTCCAGGCCTTGTCGTTCACGCCCGGCCGCTGGTTGCCCGACCAGGTCGGCAGCAACTACGAGAGCAAGGCCGAGTTGAAGCCGCTGGATCGTTTCAAGAGCCGCATGAATCTGTTCAGCGGCATGAAGTACTTCCATGACTCGCGGCCTATGGAAGACCATCGCTCCGGCTGGGTGATCGGTTCCTCCGGCGGCCTGCCGGCCGGCTCGGTCGCGCCGCCCTCCATCGACGATGTCATCGCCGGCCATATCGCCAAAGGCACGCGGTTCCGCTCGGTCGAGGTGTCCTTGAGCGGCACCCGCCAGAGCATCAGCCGGCGCGCCAATTCACCGACCTACAATCCGTCCGAACCGTCGCCGGCCGCGCTCTACAGCCGCATTTTTGGGCCGGAGTTCAAGGACCCCAACGCGAGCGCCTTCACGCCCGACGCCATGGCCATGGCGCGCAAAAGCGTGCTCTCGGTGGTGGCCGAGGACCGCAAGGCCTTCACCGCCAGGCTGGGCGCGGCCGACCGCGCGCGCATGGACGAGTACTTCACCTCCGTGCGCCAGATCGAGAATCAGCTGGAGATCGAGCTGCAGAAACCCGCGCCGCTGGAGGCCTGTTCCAAGCCAGGCCGGTTCGACGAGACCCAGCTCGGCAACACCACGGAACTGGTGGAGCCCAACACCAAGCTGTTCGGCCAATTGCTGGCCCATGCGCTGTCCTGCGACCAGACCCGCGTGGTCAACGTTCACCTCGGCATTCATAGCGCCATCCGCAAAACCGGCGGCGCGCTGGCCTGGCACTCGCTCACCCACGAGGAACCCACCGACGAGAAGTTGGGCTACCAGCCGCAGGTGGTGTGGTTCATCAATTGGGCGAATGCGAACTTCGCCTCGTTCCTTCAGATCCTCGAGAACACCAAGGAAGGGCCCGGCAACCTGCTCGACCGCATGGCGCTGCTGTGGATCACGGATCACGGCGACGCGCGCATCCACTCGGTGGACAATGTACCGATCATCACGGTGGGAAATGCCGGCGGCCGTCTCAAGTCGGGGTACCATCTCTCGGCGCCCGGCGATCCCTCGACCCGCGTCGGTCTGACATTGCAGCAGGCGTTTGGCATACCGGTGAACAGCTGGGGCCTGCTCTCCAATACCACCACCAAGACCTTCACCGAGATCATGGCGTGATCGCGCGCGCGTTCAGCCTCGGGCTTCTGGCGTCGGTTGTTGCCACCGGCAGCGCGTTTGCGTCCGGGGTAGGCGAACTGGCGACGCCCGCCGGCATTACGCTGCAGCCGCTCGGGCGCGACCAGGGCTATGGCTTCGGCGGCGGCAGCCCTTCTGGCCGCGAGCGGCTGGTGTTCGCGGACCCGGCGGGCATGACCCTCTACACCTACGAGAACGACACGCCGGGCAAGGCCAGCACCTGCAACAGCGACTGCGCCAGGGATTGGCCGCCGGCGCTGGCGCCCGCCCGGCCCAAGCTGTTCGGTCCCTGGTCGGTGATCAAGCGCGAGGACGGCGAGAAACAATGGGCCTACAAGGGCAGGCCGCTCTACACGTCTTCCAAGGATATCGACCCCGGCTCCTGGTACGGCAACAGCCCGGCCAATGACGGGCCGCGGCGCAAGAACGCCGCCGGCCAGTTCGTGGGCCGGGAACCGAATTATCTCGGCAAGGACGGCCGCCGCCGCGAAGGCGCGCGCGAGAACCAACTGCCGGAAGATTGGAAGATCGCCGAGATCCTGCCGGTGAAGGACGTGAAGCTGCCGGTGGGCTTCGCGGTAAAGGAAGTGCAGGACGCGCTGGGCATCGTGCTGGTGGATTGGCGCAAGCGCACCCTCTACACCTTCGATGGCGATCCCAACAAGGATTTCCGCCTGGACACGCCGTGGGAACCTGCGGAGGCGCCGCAGCTCTCGCAAGCCGTGGGCGCTTTTGGACTGATTGAACGTAACGACGGCAAGCGTCAGTGGACTTATAAGGGCAAGGCCCTCTACACCTACGCGCCGGATCTTGAAGAAAGTTACGCCGACGGTATCGGCGTGGACAAGCAATTCAACGTGGCCGCGGTCTACCGCTACTACACGCCGGCCAATATCTCGACCACACATAGTCCGTCGGTCGGCAAGATTCTCGCCAGCGATAAAGGACTCACGGTCTACCGGCGCGAGGCCCATTCGGTTGGCCAGACCCACGGTCTGCGCCGCAGCCAGCCGCTGAAGCCCGCGGTCGGCCGCGAAATCGGCATCAACCCGATCTGTGACGCGCAATGCCGACAGCACTGGCATCCGTACCCCGCCGCCAAAAACCAGCCGGACGCCTGGGGCCAATGGACGGTCTATACCCACCCCGACGGGTTCCGGCAGCTGGCCTACCAGGGCTACGCGCTGTGGACCTTCGACGGCGACACCAAGCCAGGCGACATCAATGGCCACGACGACTATCTCGATTTCCAGTTCTCCGGCCTTGTCACCAAAGACGGCGAGAAGCCGAAGGAACTGATCGACCTGGGCACGCCGCAAGACGGCCCGGCCGCGCTCTACTGGGCTGTGATCCAGCCTTAACCGCCAACACATTGGGGAATTGCCATGGAATCGATTGTCGCCGGCCTGTTGAGTGAATTCGAACACGGCAAGATGTCGCGCCGCGACCTGATCCGGAATTTGACCGTCACCGCCGCGGCCACGTCGGCGGCGCCTGCGGTGGCGGCGCCGTCACCCATCCAGGGCAAGGGCTTCAAGGCCACCGCGGTGAACCACATCTCCTACGGGGTCGCCGACTACGGCCGCAGCCGGGATTTCTATGCCGAGCTGCTGGGCATGAAAGTGTCCCACGACACCGGCAAGGACTGCATCCTGTCCTTCGGCGACAGCCTCCTGATCCTGCGCAAGAGCCGCCAGCCGGACAGCAAGCCGCTGGTCGACCACATCTCCTACACCATCGCCAACTGGGATAAGGCGGCGGTGGAGGAAGAACTGAAGCGGCGCGGCCATGCGCCGCGTCCCGACACCGAGTTCAGCTTCCACATCAAGGATCCGGACGGGTTCGACCTGCAGATCGAAGGCGACGACGTCGCCCAGTACCGCTGATTTTCATTTAAGGGGTTTATCCATGCTGAAATCATTCGCGCGCCTCGGCGTGGCGCTGCTCGCGCTCGCCGGCCCGGCGCTTATTGTTTGCGGGTCTTCCGCCGCGCGGGCAGCCGAAGGTCCGCCGGCCAATCCGGACATTTCCAAATACAAATACGATCCCACCTGGCCGAAGCTGCCTATCGCCAACAACTGGGCCATCGGCCTGATCGGCGGCGTACATGTGGACGCCAAGGACCATGTCTGGATCTACCACAGCACCAAATGGCTCTCGCCCCGCGACCTGGGCGCCGCGCAGAACCCGCCATCCGGGAAATGCTGCCTGCCGGCGCCGCCGATCATTGAATTCGACCAGGCCGGCAATATCGTGCATGCCTTCGGCGGGCCGGGTGACGGATACGAATGGCCCACGGACGAGCACGGCCTGTTCATCGACTACAAGGGCAATATCTGGGTGGGCGGCAGCAAGACCCGCAAAGGCCAGGACGGCATCGAGCCCGACGGCATGGTGCTGAAGTTCAGCCCGGAGGGAAAATTCCTGCTCCAGGTCGGCAGCCGCGGGCCCACCAAGGGCAGCACCGACACCACGCGCCTTTCCGGCGCCGCCAATGTGGCGGTCGATCCCAAGACCAACGAGGCCTATATCGCCGATGGCTATGGCAATCATCGCGTGATCGTGGTGGATGCCGACACCGGTGCGTTCAAACGTCAGTGGGGCGCCTACGGCAAGCCGCCCACGGATCTGGACATCGGCCGCTACGACCCGGCGCAACCGGTGGCGCAGCAGTTCCGTATCGTGCACTGCGTACGCATTGCTAAAGACGGCCTGGTGTATGTGTGCGACCGTCTGAACAACCGCATCCAGGTGTTCAAGACCGATGGCACCTTCGTGCAGGAGTTCATTTATCGCAAGGAGACCAAAGGTTCAGGCGCCGTGGGCACCATCGCCTTCTGGCCCGACGCCACCCAGAGCAAGTTCCTGCTCAACGATCCGGGCAATTTCGAGGTGCACCTGATCAACCGCGCCGACGGCAAGGTCTTGAGTTCATTCGGCCACTACGGCGCCTACGGCGGCGAGTTCGATCGCAACCACGAATCCCAGTTGGATTCGAAAGGGAATCTCTATGTTTCCGGCGACCAGCGCCTGCAGAAGTTCACCTTGAAGTAAGGCGCCGTTCCGCGGCCTCTAGGTCCGCGGGCGTATTGATGTTGAAGAACGGATCCGGGCCGTCGTCGAATGTGGCGACGGCCCATTTTCGTGCGCGGACAAAAGCCTCGACACGGCGTTCGCCGGTAGAGGCCAGTGTATGTTCGAGCGCGCCGATGATTAGCGGGGACCACAGCGCAATCACCGGCTGAAGCACACCGCCGCGCGCCGCCATCACCACATCGACTTCGTCCGGGTCAAAATCCGCGCCGAGGCGCTCGGCCAGGTCGTAAGGCAGAAACGGCGTGTCGCCGGGGACCGTCAGCACCGGCGCTTTTGCCCAGCGCAAGGCGGCGAGAACGCCGGAGAGCGGACCCTCACCGGGAAAGGGATCGGCGATCACGGGAAGAGTCCAGGCGGAGAATCGCTTCGGGTCGCCATGGGCATTCAGGGCGAGCGCTTCCACCTGCGGGCTTAGCCTGGTGACGATGTGGGACAGGAGCGGGCGTCCCGCGAGGGGCAGCAGCGTTTTGTCGCCGCCACCCATACGGCGAGCCTGCCCGCCGGCGAGGATGACGCAGGCGAATTCTTCCATTCAGCCGGCCTTTAGGCTGCGCACGGCCGCCAGAACGCGGGGGTCGAGCCCCACGCCGCCCGCCTGCTCATGGGCAGTGATGGCCTTCTTCATACGCGGGTCCCAGAAACTGCGGATGTGGCCCGCGATGCTGGCGACCGCGGCCGCCTCGTCCTGGTAGGCGAAGGCCTTGCCGATCTGGTTGGCCATATACACAAGCTTCTTGTCGTCCACGGCGGTTAGTCCATCTGAATGCGTTCGGGTGCGGTGAAAACCTCGAAGCCATCGTCGCGCGCGATGGCGGCGAGGGTGAGGTTGGCGCGTTCCGCGGTGCGGATGGCGAGCGCGGTGGGGGCCGAGATCGCCACCAGCACAGGTGCGCCCATGATCGCGGCTTTTTGCACCATCTCCACCGACACACGGCTGGAAATCAGAACAAAGCCCCCGGCGGAATCGATTCCACGCCGCGCGAGGCCGCCCGCCAGTTTATCCAGAGCATTGTGGCGGCCCACGTCCTCGCGCACAGCGGCGAGGCTGGTGTTCCAGAACGCGGCGGCGTGAACCGCGCGCGTGGCGTGGTTGAGGTCTTGCGCCGGGCCCAGGGCCGCCAATGCGGCGGCGATAGCGGCGGCCGGCACACGAAGATCACTCTTGATCACCGGCAGCGGGCGCATGGCTTCGCTCAGGCTTTCGAGCCCGCACAGGCCGCAGCCCACAGGCCCCGCCATCAGCCGCCGCCGCTCGGCGAACCGCTCGGCGTTCGGCACGGACAGTTCCATACGCAGTTCCACGCCCAGGTCGCCCGGCACGATTTCCAGCGACGTGACATCACCTGGCTTCGTGACAATGCCTTCCGACAGACTGAAGCCGATGGCGAAGTCCTCCAGATCCACTGGCGACGCCATCATCACCGCGTAGGAAACACGGTTGTAAGTGAACGCCACGGCGGTTTCCTCGGGCACCGCGCGCGTGCCTTCGGCACGGCGGCCGTGGCGGAACGACAGGCGCGGGGCCGTGACCACAGCTTCTGGAAGGGCAGGGCGGTTTGTCTCGGGTTCCGCCGACATTTATTCTGCGGCGGGCGTGGCGATACGGGTATTGGCCTCGCTCATCTCGCGATAATGCTCCTGCCACTCGCTCGGGCCATTGGAGAGCGTCACTTGCACGGCGGTCACTTTGTACTCGGGGCAGTTGGTGGCCCAGTCGGAGAACTCCGTGGTCACCACATTGATCTGGGTGTCGGGGTGATGGAAGGTCGTGTAGACCACGCCCGGCGCCATGCGGTCGGTGATGTGGGCACGTAGCGCCGTGGCGCCCGCGCGGCTTTGTACCTTGACCAGGTCGCCTTCCCGGATGCCGCGATTTTCGGCGTCAAAGGGGTGGATCTCGAGCCGGTCCTCCTCGTGCCAGACAACGTTCTGCGTGCGCCGGGTCTGGGCGCCGACGTTGTATTGGCTGAGGATTCGCCCGGTCGTCAGGATCAGCGGGAAACGGGCGCTGGTGCGTTCATCCGTCGGCACATATTCAGTGATCACGAACTTGCCCTTGCCGCGCACGAAGTGATCGATATGCATGATCGGCGTCCCGGCCGCGGCGTCGTCGTTGCACGGCCACTGGATCGATCCCAGTTCATCCAGGCGCCGATAGGAGACACCGGCAAAGGTCGGCGTGGCCACGGCGATTTCGTCCATGATCTCGGACGGATGGCTATAATTCATCGCAAAGCCCATGGCCTTGGAGATCGCCAGGGTGGTTTCCCAGTCAGCTTTCCCGGCGA
>CANJOI010000020.1 GCA_947475365.1 Fidelibacterota bacterium
GGTATGCGTATCGAGATCGATCCCAAACTGGTCGAGCACTACATCATGAAGCTCGGCACCTTCGGGGCCTATGGCGACACCGGCGTCTGGCGCGTGGTGTATTCGCCCGAGTGGGTGGGCGCCATGGACCAATACGCGGCCTGGTGCGAAGAGGCCGGCCTCGCGGTCAAACGCGACACCGTCGGTAATCTCTGGGGTGTGCTCAAGGGCTCGCAGCCGGGAAAGTCCATCGTCTCGGGTTCGCATATCGACACCCAACGTCCGGGCGGCCGCTACGACGGCGCGCTCGGCGCGCTGGCGGGGCTGATCGCCATCCGCGCTTTGAAACAGCAGTTCGGCGCGCCCAAACGCACGCTGGAGGCCGTGGCCTTTTGCGAGGAAGAAAGCTCGCGCTTCCCCACTACCAATTTCTGGGGCTCATCGGCCATCGTCGGGCGCATCAAGCCGGGTGTCGCCGAGACCATGAAGGGCTACGCCGACGAAACCATGGCCGACGCCATGAAGGCCGTGGGCCTGGACCCCGCGCGCATCGGTGAGTCCAAACGCGACGACATCGACACCTTCCTGGAACTGCACGTCGAGCAGGGGCCGATCCTGGAGCACGGCGATTATCCGGTCGCCATCGTCGACGCCATCACCGGCATCCGGCACAAGAAAGTCACGCTCAAGGGCGTGCAGAACCACGCCGGCGCCTTCCCCATGGACTTGCGCAAGGACCCCATGGCGGGCTTCGCGGAGATCGCCTCGGGCCTGATCGACACCGCCCACCGCATGGGCCGCCCGGCGGTGACCACCGTGGGCCGCATTACCGTCGATCCCAACTTCCCCTCGGTGGTGCCGGGCAAGGTGGAGTTCATCGTCGACGCCCGCCACCCCAATGAGACCGTGCGCCAGGAGATGTACGCCAAGCACGACGCCTTCATGCGCGAGGTGGCCGCGCGCCGGGGCCTCGATATCACCATAGAACAGTTGCTCGACCACAAGGCCTGCCCCAGCGATCCCGCCCTCGTGAAGCTCCTGCACCGCGCCGCCGAGAAGCAGGGTGTGCGCGCCTTCACCATGGCCAGCGGCGCGGGGCACGACTCCCAGCAGATGGCGGCGATCGCGAAAGTCGCCATGGTGTTCGTGCGCAGCAAGGACGGACGCAGCCACACCCAGGAGGAGTTTTCCTCCATCGAGGACATCGCCGAAGGCATCCGCGTGCTCGCCGCTGGCATGCACGAACTGGCGTATTGAGGGGAGCCCCCGCCATGGCCGCATATGACCTTGTGATCCGCGAGGCCAAGGTGGCCACCGCGGCGGACATCTTCACCTGCGACATCGGCGTCAAAGGCGGCAAGATCGCCGCTCTCGGCCATGACCTGCCCAAGGGCGAAGAGGAAATCGCCGCCAAGGGGCGCATCGTCACGCCGGGCGGCATCGACGGGCATATCCACCTTTCCCAGGACGTGGGCGCCGGTGCGGAACTGGCCGACGACTTCACCAGCGGCACACTGTCGGCGGCCTGCGGCGGCACCACCACCATCATTCCCTTCGCCTACCAGCCGCGCGGCCAAAGCTTGCGCGCGGCGGTGCGCGACTATCACACCAAGTCCGACGGAAAATCCTTCATCGATTATGCCTTCCATCTCATCATCACCGATCCCACCACGACGGTGATGGGGCAGGAGCTGCCGGCCCTGATCGCGGACGGCTATACCTCGTTCAAGCTGTACATGACCTACGACCCCATCAAGCTGAACGACCGGCAGATCGTGGAGATCCTGTCCCTGGCCCGGCGCGAGCAGGCCATGACCATGATCCACGCCGAGAACACCGACGTGATCGCCTGGCTGACGGATATCCTGGAAGGGTCGGGGCGCATCGCGCCCAAGTTCCACGGCGTCTCGCGGCCCACCATCCAGGAGGGCGAGGCCACCCACCGGGCCATCAGCTTCTCGGAACTGCTCGAAGTGCCGATCCTGATCGTGCATGTCTCATCCCAGGAAGCCGTCACGGAAATCCGCCGGGCGCAAGACCGGGGCCTGCGCATCTTCGCCGAGACCTGCCCGCAGTACCTGTTCCTGACCGCCGACGACATGGACCCCAAGGACGGCCACGGTGCGGCCTGCGTCTGCTCGCCGCCGCCGCGCGACAAGGCGACGCAGGAGGTGCTGTGGAACGCCATCGGCAACGGCACGTTCTCGATCATCTCCTCGGACCATTCGCCGTTCGCGCTCAAAGGCACCCGCGGCAAGTTCGCCTTCGGCCGCAACGCGCCGTTCTCAAAGATCCCCAACGGCGTGCCGGGCGTGGAAACGCGCATGCCGCTGATCATGTCCGAAGGCGTGCTCAAGGGCCGCATCACCTTGCAGCAATACGTGGCGCTCACCGCGACCAATGTCGCCAAGATCTACGGCCTCTCCCATCGCAAGGGCTCGGTGGTGGTGGGCCACGACGCCGACCTGGTGATCTGGGACACGGCGACCGAACGAAAGGTCGCCCAGTCCATGCTTCACCACGCCACCGACTACACGCCCTATGAAGGCATGACCGTCTCCGCCTGGCCGGATGTGGTCACGTCGCGCGGCGAGGTGGTGGTGAAGGGCGGCGAACCCGCCGCCCACGCTAAACAAGGCCGCGGCGAATTCCTGCGCTGCGAACGCCCCGAAGGCGCTCTCCCGCGCAAAGGCGTGCAAGGCATCGAGGCGCGTATCGCGGCGATGGCGCCGTAAATTTCAGGTTCTGTGTTTCAGTCGCGCCCTCGGCGCCGCACGCAATTTTCCATCCACGAAAATCGCCGAACGTCACCTTTTGTCCGGCCGATAGCCCTTAAATATCAACGGGTTGCGGCCTCGACCGTTGCGTGCGGCGCATGGGGCTTTGCGGACTTCGAACAGCGTCATCTCCGTGCCGGGTGAGATACTTGGCCATCGGTAGTCAGGAAGGCTGCCGCACATGAAGGAGACACCAGAGCCCCGCGCCCGCTCCGAGTGGCGCATACCACGGAGGAGATGATGATCAGAACGGTCACCGGTATCCACCCGCGTCACGGCGACGCCAGGCCCCTGACGCCGCGCATGGTCGCAATTACCTGCGCGATTTACTGGCCGATGGGCCTTGCCATCGGAACGCTCGACCAGAAGTTCCTGCTGATGGCGTGGATCATGGCCGGGTTCCTCGGCCTTTCGCTGTATTTCACCGTCGACCGGCGCATGTCGCTGGCCAATCCCGGAACGATGTTCTTCAGCGCCGCCGTCCTCGGGTGCCTGGCGGGCTACGGCCTGGGGATCGCCTAACGCGAAAGCGGCTGCCGCGCAAAGGTGGTGCAGGGGATAGAGGCTCGGATTGCGGCGATGACGCGTTAGGCGTCTGGAAATAGCAGCGCAACCATCGCCATGATCATCATGCGGCCACAATCGAAGCTATAATCCCAGGGCAAACCGGGAATGTTTCATGGGCGGAAGTATCCGGGCGATTGCTCTGTTTGGGATGCTGGCGGGCGCTATCGCTGCCGATGCGGCAGACGCGCGGGGCCACGATCTAACCGATGTCACGCCATTGCCGCTTGTTCACGGCGTGAATCGCATTCCAAACTTTGACGGAAAAGGTCACCAAGCCGACATTGTTTGGGCCTGGCGCGAAAACATGAACGCCCATGGCTACGGCATCTATTCTGTTTTGATGCCGCAACCAAATTCAGCTGACGATTGGGCGTTGGTCACATTCGAGAGTCGCAGCGGCGGCCAACAGAACAGCGAAGAAGCGTTGCGTGACCAGCCCTTTGACGACGAGCAATCCGTGGCGAGTGTGCGTTTTGTTAAAGCGCGATGGAGAGGGAAGGCTGAAACTCTCGCAATCTCCGCGCAACGCGACCTGTCCAATGCGGTCAGCTACATCGACGCTGCGCCGGTCGACTTCACGATCTATCGTCTGACCGCCAATGCCGAAGGGACTATTGGATGGCCATTCTACTATTTCGATCAAATTGATCGGTTCAGATCGGACGAACGTTACTGCAATTCCGATTGGGCCTTAACGGCGGTATTGGCTTTGCCATTGCCAAAGAATTACCGAGGCCCGCGGACCCCTACGGGCTGCATTCCCTGATACTCCCCACATACCCGTTCTCCTTCCAATGAAAATGATACGGCGCATCTGCAAGATACGGTGCGTGCGATCTCTGGACTTCCGGGCAATGCCGTGATCGGAAAGCTGAATCCTGAAGAAAAGCAGCGTCTTTATAATGCGATTCGGCGAACGGAGGGATGGAGACCTGGCATTGCCACGCGGGGCGTCCCATAGCAAGCCAGTCGGCAGAGTTTTCTCTCCCGGACAGTCCGACTCAGGGAAAGCCCTATAGTCTCCTGCAAAACGAAACCGCCGCCCTTCATCCGAAGAGCGGCGGTCCTGATTTCAGCCGCTGACGCGTCCTAGATCTTCAGATGTTGCCGTTGGACTTCGGGTTCATGCCGGGGCCGCAGATCTGGACGTCGTAGCCGGCGGGGTCCTTCACATGGAAGCTGTCTTCGGTGTCAGGGCGCGGGTCCAGGCCGCGGCTCTTCAGCGCCGCTTCGACCTTCTTGGTGTCCCAGTTCTCAATGGTGAAGGCCAAGTGATCCACCACCGGCTTCTCAACAGGCTGGCGGGAATTGCGCACGAGCATGAAGGAGTCGCCGAAAGTCATCTTGCATTGCTTGCCGTTGTCACTGTGGGCGCCGGTCGTCATGCCGAGAATGCCGGTATAGAAATCGCGCACCGGCGCATAATCGTTGGTGGAATACGAGATGTGGTTGAGGAATTTCGCCTTCAGCAACGGCGGCTGGGCGGCAGGCGCCGCCGCGGACGCGGGCGCGCCGGCCATGCTCGCGGCCACGCCCGTGGCCAGAATTTGCGTCAGTTGGCGGCGCGAGATTTTGCCGCCCTCGAATTGCTGCAGCAGGCCGTCGATAATCTTGTCCATGAAAGCTCTCCCTTGGAATAAGCGGCGGAAATAGATCCCCCCGCCAGCGTCAGCCATCTTACGGCAAAGCCCCGAATTGGCTACTGTTGGTCCAGGTCCTTACAGGGGAAAAATCCATGATCCGGCGTGTTTTGCTTTCCAGTGTCTGTCTTTTGGTTGCCTCCGCGTCCATGGCCACGGCGGCCATCGATGCGCCGGCGACGCGCGCCGCGGCGGGAAAAATTCTCGACGCCGACTACCCGCGCCTGGATGCGCTCTATAAGGACATCCACAAGAATCCCGAGCTGGGCTTCCAGGAAGTCCGCACAGCGGCCAAGCTGGCCGCCGAGACGAGGGCCATTGGCTTCGAGGTGACGGAGAAGGTCGGTAAGACCGGCATCGTCGCCATCCTCAAAAACGGCCCCGGCCCCCTGGTGATGGTGCGCACCGAATTGGATGCGCTGCCCATGGAGGAAAAAACCGGCCTGCCCTACGCCAGCACCGCCAAGCAGATGTACAACGGCAAGGAAACCTTCGTCGACCATAGCTGCGGCCACGATATCCACATGGCGGCCTGGGTGGGTACGGCCCGCGCGCTGGTGGCCATGAAGGACAAGTGGCACGGCACGCTCATGTTCATCGGCCAGCCGGCGGAAGAGATCACCGGCGGCGCCAAGGCCATGCTCGCCGACAAACTGTTCGAGCGCTTCGGCAAGCCGGAGATCGGCTTTGCCCTGCATACCGGCGCCAATCCCGCCGGCCAGGTCAGCTACAAGCCGGGGGTCAACTCCTCCAATTCCGACAGCCTGGAGATCAAGTTCCTGGGCCGCGGCGCCCATGGCTCGCGCCCCAGCCAGTCGATCGATCCCATCCTCATGGCGTCGCGGTTCGTGGTGGACGTGCAGAGCGTCATCAGCCGCGAGAAGGACGCCGCCGAATTCGGCGTGGTGACCATCGGCGCCATCGAGGGCGGCAGCGCCGGCAATATCATCCCGGACAACGTGGTCTTGCGCGGCACCATCCGCTCCTACCGGCCCGACGTGCGCGAGACCCTGACCGGCGGCGTGCGCCGCACCGCCAACGCCGTCGCCATGATGGCCGGGGCGCCCGCGCCGCAAGTCACCATCACCCCCGGCGGCGACGCGGTGGTGAACGACATTCCCATCGCCGAACGTACCGGCGCCCTGTTCAAGGCGGCGTTCGGCGACAAGGCCATCCGCAACGACGAGCCGGGCTCGGCGAGCGAGGACTACTCGGCTTTCATCCAGGCGGGCGTGCCGTCGCTGTTCTTCGGCATCGGCGGCGTCGATCCCGCCAAGCTCGCCGAGGCCAAAGCCAAGGGCGTAGCGTTCCCCGGCAACCATTCGCCGCAATTCGCACCGCTGCCCGAACCCGCGATCCGCACGGGTGTGGAAGCCATGACCATCGCGGTGATGAGCGTGGTGGGGCAGTAAGGCGGCGTTAGCCCGCGAAGGCGCGCTGCAGGATCAGGAGCGCCGCGATCACCGTCACGGTGATGGTCAGCACCATGCCGCCGACGCGGCCGATGGTGAATTTCAGGCTTCCGGGTTTGGCGTATATGCCGACGGGGTGCAGGAGGCGCGACGCCAGCAACAGGCCCAGCAGCAGGTGCACCTTGGCGGGCGCGAGGCCGGTCATCTCCAGCAGGGCGATCATGAGCACGATCACGGGAACGTATTCCGCGAAATGCCCGTGGGCGCGGATGGCGCAGCGCAACTCTTCGCTCCCGCCGTCGCCGAACCCGGCCTTGTGCCGCCGGCGCAGGCGCACCACCTGAATGGCGAGGCCGGCATAGATCAACGCCAGGACCGCGAGGTAGATCATGGTGATCGACGGCGCCTGCATGGGTCAGCTCTCCTTCAATAGAATGACTCGCAGCGCTCGTTGGTGACGGGCCCGCCGGATTTCTGGTGGAAGGTCTCGCGGTCGCTCACGCGCTGCACCCCGGTTTTCACGCAGAGTGTGTTGCCGCGGGGATTGCCCGGTCAAGCCGGGCAATGACAGCAAAGGTGATGAAGGCCCGCCCCCAAAAGGGTGCGGGTCTTACTTCGGGGCTTTGGTCTTGCGGGTTTTGCCGGCCGGTTCGGGCGCGGGGTTCGCCGCTTTGGCGGCCGCCAGGGTGGCTTCATGCGCGAGGCGCAAGGCCTTGAGGCGCTCGGTCTTGGCGTGGTTCTCCGCATCCTGGGCTTTGCGCAGGGCAAAGATTTCCTGATCGCGGCGGCTGTGGGCGACGCGCTCTTTGTCGGAGCGGCTGAACAGCTGCTCGGCGCGTTCGCGCGGGGTACTCATAGGGTTGTCCTTTTCATGATCCCCCAATCTCCCGGAGGTCCCGCTGCGGGACTCAGGTGGCGGCGGAGGTGATCTGGTCTTCGGCCACCACGCGCTCGCGGCCGGTGATGGTGTCCTTGATACGGTATTGGAAGCTCTGCCCTTCGAAGGGCAAGAGGCGGGTGATCTCGAACCGCGCGGTCTGGAGTTCCTGCTCCATGTCCTTGGAGCGGATCTCGCCGGCGCGGCCGACGAGCGTCACCGAGGCGCCGATCACCATCTTGTGCCGCCGTTCAGCGCGCGACCACTCCGGGCGCATGGCGCCGCGGGGCTGGGCGTTGAGCTTATTCAGGAAACGGTTGTCCATGCGGTGCACCTGTAACGGAAAAAAATAACGGGGCGGCGGGCGCCGCCCCGTCTGTAAGCTGGGCGTTCTTAGAGCGCCTTCAGATTCCCGGCCGCGGTCTTGCCGCGTTCGGTCTGCAGCTCGTAGCTGACTTTCTGGCCTTCGTTGAGGCCGCGCAGCCCGGCGCGTTCCACCGCCGAGATGTGGACGAACACGTCCTTGGAGCCGTCGTCGGGCTGGATGAAACCGAAGCCCTTGGTGCCGTTGAACCACTTCACAGTGCCGTTTGCCATGTCTTGTATCGCCTTGCTGATGTCCGATAGGGACGGGGTGCCGTCGGCGCGACCCGCGCGGACGGATCAATTCGAAACAGGTAGGGGGTCGGGTCAGGCTCTCAGGAAGGCGAGGGCAGGACGAGATTGCGACCTATGACGAGCCGATGAGCCCCAATATAATCACATTTCGCATTTTTTACAATCAAGGCAGCCGGATAGCGCCGCGCCCCGCGCCGGCCGCGGCCCGTTAGTCTTTGGAATCGTTGGCTTAAACCGAAGCCGTCAGGGCCGGGCGGCGCGCAGTTTCGCGGTCGCCGCCGCATCCACCGCATTGCCCGCGATCACCACCCCATAATGGGACTTGGCGATTTCCGCCGAGATCAGGCCGTCCAGCACGTTGTCCAGCACCGCGGCGGGATCGCGCTTGAACGGATCGCCGTAGCCGCCGCCCGATGGGCCATAAGACACCAGCCGGTCGCCGGCCTTGGCCTTCTGGTAGGGCACCTTCGACGGCATGGACTGAGTCTTGCCGGCGCTGATCTGGTCGAGGCGCGAGGGCTGGCCGTCGGTGCCGCCGCCGAAGCCCCAGGGGCGGAACTTGTGGCCGTCGCCTTCAATGGAGAAGCCGCCATCGCCGAGATAAGTGAACTCGCGCACCGAGCCGATGCCGCCGCGCCATTCCCCCGGCGCCACCACATCCTCGCGCAGCTCGTAGCGTTCGACGCGCAAGGGCAGGTGGGATTCCATGTCCTCGATCGGGTTGTTGCGGGTGTTGGCGAACAGGGTGTCCACGGCGTCCATGCCGTCGATGCCGTGACGTCCGCCGTAGGAGCCTTCCAGGATTTCCATATGCACCCAGGGCGCGCCGGCGTTGTCGCCGCTGAAGGCGATGACACGCAGGTTGCCGATGCCGGCCGAGACCTGCTTGGGCGTCGCCTGCGACAGCGCTTTCATCACAGTGTCCGCGAGCGCATTGCCGGGGCAGAAGCGCGCGATCACCGGGGCCGGGAAGATCGGGTTGGCCAAACATCCTTTCGGCGCCACGATCTTGATGGGGCGGGTGAGGCCGCTGTTCTGCGGGATCGGGCCGTAGGAAACGGTGTCCAGCAGCACCGAGCGGATGGTGAGCCAGATGGCGCAGTCCACCGTGCCTTCCAGCGGCATGTTGATGGGCCGGTCGGAAACCTGCGGCGCGGTGCCGGTCAGGTCCACGGTCATCTCGTCGCCTTTGACCGTGATGGTGGCGCAGATCGGCAGGTCGCGGCGGTGGGCGCTCGCGTCGTCCAGGAACCCGTCGATATAGGTGGTGGCGCTGTAGACGCCGTCCGGCAGCTCCTGGATGGCCGCGCGCATCAGGCGCTCGGAGTAATCCATCAGGTCTTCGCAGGCGTTGGTGACGGTGGCTTTGCCGTAGCGCTTCACCAAATCGAGGAAGCGCTGGGCGCCGATCTGGGCCGAGGCGATCTGGGCTTCCATGTCGCCCACCACCAGGTCGGAGATGCGGATGTTGTCGCGCATGATGTGCCACACCATGGCGTTTTTCTTGCCGCCTTCGATGACCTTGATGGCCTTGAACTGCAGGCCTTCGGCGTAGGTGTCCACGGCGTCGACGATGCCGCAGCTGCCGGGCGTATGGGCGCCGATGTCGAGATGGTGCGCTGTGGTGACCGAGAAGCCGATCAGGTCCTTGCCGTCGAACACCGGCACGCAGAAGCCCACGTCGGGACCGTGCGAGGCGCCGCCGTAGGGATCGTTGTGCATGATGACGTCGCCGGGGTTGATGGTCTCGCCGCGCGCCGCAAGCTGCTTGAGGATGCCGCGCACATAGCCGGGGATCGGGCCGGACTGCAGCGGCGTGCTCATTTTGCATTCGCACAGCTGGCGGCCTTCGGCGTCGGTCAAGGCCGCGCCGAAATCCTCGGACTCGCGGATGATGCTGGAGTAGCTCATCCGCATCAGCTTGTGCCCCATCTCGATGGCGATATTCTCGAGCGCGCCCTGGATCACCGCGCCGGTGATGGCGTCGACCCGGGTGTTGGAAGGCTTTGAATTGCGCCCGCTTCCTGCTTGATGATTCATTTACGGGCTCCTTCGCGCGTGAGGATGAGGTTGCCGATCTTATCCTGTTCCGCCGTCCAGCGGGGCGGAACAACGGTGGTGGAGTCTTTCTGCAAGAATATCGCCGGGCCCGGGATCGGGACACCCACCGGCAGTTGGTGGCGGCGGTAGATGCCCGTGTCGAAGGTCTTGAGCTCGCCGTCCACCCGGAACACGCACTGGCCGGTGCGGATCTTGGCCTTTTCCATTGATCCGCCGAGGGTTGCGCTCAAGGCCTTGATCTTGGGCATGGCGCCCACGCCGATCAGGCGCACATTGACCACTTCGATGGTGTTGCCGCGGAAGGCATGGCCGTATTCCCGTTCGTGCTGGGCGTGGAAGGCCTCCCACACGGTTTCCATGGCTTTGGCGTCCAGCGTTCCCGCCGGGATCGGGGTTTTGAGTTCATACCCCTGGCCGACGTAGCGCAGGTCGCCGTCGCGGAGGAAGCTGAGCTTGGAGGTATCCAGGTGGTCGCTTTCGAACTGCGCGATCAACTGCTTTTCCATGGCCGCGAAGTCGGCGTTGAGGCGCGCGAGATCGATGGCGGTGGAAAGCTGGAACTGGGTGCGGATGGCCTCGTACTTGAGGTCGGTGGTCAAGAGGCCCATGGCGGAGGTGATGCCGGGATATGGCGGCACGATCACTTCGGGGATTTCCAGGATATCCGCCACTTCCGCGCCGTGCAGCGGCCCGGCGCCGCCGAAGGCCACCAGCGCGAAGCCGCGCGGGTCCACGCCCTTCTGCACCGTGCGCGAGCGGATGGCATTGGCCATATTGCTGTTGATGACGGTGAGGATGCCTTCGGCGGTCTCCTGGGTGCTCATGCCCAGCGCGCCCGCGAGGTTTTCCACCGCGCGGGTCGCCGCCGCGGCATCCAATTTCATGCCGCCGCCGAGGAAGTCGTCTTTATCCAATCGTCCCAGCACCAGGTTGGCGTCCGTGACCGTGGGTTCCGTGCCGCCCTTGCCATAAGCCGCAGGTCCCGGCACCGCGCCCGCGCTGCGCGGTCCGACCCTAAATGCTCCACCGCGATCGAGATGCGCGATGGAGCCGCCGCCGGCGCCGATGGTGTGAATGTCGATCATGGGAAGGAGAAGCGGGAAGCCGGCGATGGAGGTGGAGCGCGGGTCGGTCTCGGCGAACCTGCCGTCCACCACCAGGCCGATATCCGCGCTGGTGCCGCCGATGTCGAAGGTGATGAGCTTGCGCCGGCCCGAAAGCCCGCCCACCCAATCGCCGCCCAGCACGCCGCCGACGAGGCCGGAGAGCAAAGTGATGGCGGGTTTTTCCACCACCATGGCGGGCGTCGCCACGCCGCCATTGGAGGCCATGATGCGCAGGTCGGCACGGATGCCGGCGGCGCGCAAAGCACCTTCCAGGCGGCCCACATAGCTGCTCATCTTCGGCCCGATGAAGGCCGAGAGGCAGGTGGTGGTGAAACGCTCGAACTCGCGGAATTGCGGGGACACCGAGGACGAGGTGCACAGGAACACGCCCGGCAGTTCCTCCGCCAGGATATCTCTGGCGCGGTCTTCGTGGGCGGGATTGAGATAAGCGAACAGGAAGCACACCGCGACCGCTTCCACGCCTTCGGCCTTGAGTTCCTTGGCGACGGCGCGCACGCCGGCTTCGTCCAGGGGTTCCAGTTCGGCGCCGCGCGGCGGCGTCAAACGCCCGGCCACCACCTTGCGATGACGGCGCTTCACCAGCGGCCGGTTCTGCCACGGCAGTTCCTGCATGATCGAGTAGTGCTCGACGCGCTGGTGCCGGGCAATGTGGATAATGTCGCGGAAGCCCTTGTTGGTGACCATCCCGGTGGTCGCGCCCTTGTGCTCCAGGACCGCATTGGTGGCGGTGGTGGTGCCGTGCAGGACGTAGGCGATATCGCCGGGGGCCACGTTATTGTCGCGGCAGATCTCGGTGATGCCCTGCAGGATCGCGCGCGACGGGTCGTCGGGCGTGGTGGACACCTTATGAATCGCCACCGCCCCGGTCGCCATGTCGCACAGAACGATGTCGGTGAACGTGCCGCCGACATCCACGCCAATTTGTTTCACGTGAAACAATCCTTCCGAGTTTCGTGGTTTTATTTCTTTAGACGATACAGCACATCGCGCGGGATCTCGGGCACCTCCGCCGTCGCCACCACTTTCCCCGTGCCTTCGGTGATCTGGTTGATCACCAGCGGCAGCGCCGATTGGATATGCAGTTCCTTGGAGAAGGAGCGCGGTCCTAGGCTGGTGGGTTCGCGCTTATAGGTTTCCAGCTCCGCCACCACGGTCTTGGCGTCGATGCTCTTGGTCTTGGTGACGGCCTTGGCCCACAGCTCGAACCAGGCGTAGATCGGATAGGCGTGCTGGTTGATGGGCGCCGCGCCGTACTTGGCCTTGAAAGCGTCGGTGATGGCGGAAACGCTCGGGCGCGGGTCGCCGAAGATCGAGGCCTGCACCGCCACGTAGAACTCCTTCAGCTTGGGCACCGACGCCAGCCAGAAGGCGCCGTCGAGGCCCACGCCGGTCATGATCGGCAGTTCGATGCCGGCGGCGCGGATCTGGCGGATGGCGCTGGGGCCGCCCGGCGAATAGCTGCAGAACATGATCATGTCGACCTTGCCCGCCTTCATGGTGTTGGCAAGGCGTGTGATCTGCGAAGCCACCGAGGGGTCGGCATTCTTAAACGTATCGCGGCCCACGATCTTGCCGCCCTTCTGCTGGAACATCCACTCAAAGCCGGCGCACAGGGACTTGTCGTATTCGACCGAATCATCGAGCAGCACGTAGCCGGTGGTGAACTTCTTGTCGTCCATGGCGAACTGCGCGAGCGCGGCGCCTTCGGACTGCGCGGTGGAAGAGGCCGAGAAGGCGAGGTTGCCCACGCCCAAAGGGCCCATTTTCGGATCGCCCGCGCAGATCGACAGGGCGATCACGCCCGCGCGCTGGGCTTGCAGCGCCGCCGGCGCGCCGTAGTCGTAGTCGCAGGTCACGACCACCACGGAGGCGCCGTCGCGCACCACAGCCTGCCCGGCCTTGGCGCCCTCGGCGCGGTCGGACTTGGTGTCGGCGCTGACGGTCTTGATCTTGCGGCCCAACAGGCCGCCTTTGGCGTTGGTCTGTTCGATCCACAGGTTGGCCATGCGCACGCCGTCGCTGTCGTAAGGCGTGAGGAAGCCTGACTCGGCGGTAGCGAAACCAATGACAATGTCTTGAGCGTGAACCGGGCCCGCGAACAGAAACGCGGCGGCGAGTAATGAGCGCATGAGTTTCATATGGACCCGCTATTTCTTGAGACGGTACAGAACGTCGCGCGGCACTTCCGGCGCTTCGATGACCACGGTGGCCTTGCCCTTGCCGTCGGTGAACTGGTTGATCACCAGCGGCGCGGTGGCCTGGATATGCAGATCCTTGGAGAAGGAGCGCGGCCCGAGGGCGGTATCCTCCTTCTTATAAGTCTCCATCTCCGCCGCCACGGTCTTGCCTTCGGTGGTTTTAGTCTTGGCCACCGCCTTGGCCCACAGCTGGAACCAGGCGTAGATCGGATAGGCGTGCTGGTTGATGGGCTCGGCGCCGTACTTGGCCTTGAACTTGGCTTTCACGGCTTCCACCGACGCGCGCGGGTCGGGGAAGATCGACGCCTGCACGGCGACATAGTATTCCGAGAGGTTGGGCACGGCGCCCAGCCAGAAGGTGCCATCCATGCCGACGCCGGTCATGATCGGCAGGTTGATGCCCGCCGCGCGCAACTGGCGGATGGCGCTGGGGCCGCCCGGCGAATAGCTGCAGAACATGATCATCTCGACCTTCTCCGTCTTCATGAGGGCGGAGAGGCGCGAGATCTGCGAGGCGATGGAGGGATCGGCGTTCTTGAAGGTGTCTCGGCCGACGATCTTGCCGCCCTTCAGCGGGAACAGCCAGTCGTAGCCCGCGCACAGGGACTTGTCGTATTCGATGGAATCATCCAGCAGCACATAGCCAGTGGTGAATTTCTTGGTCTCAAGCGCGAACTGCGCCAATGCTGCGCCCTCGGCCTGGGCCACGTTGGAGGCGCTGAAGGCGAGGTTGCCGACGCCCAGCGGCCCCATCTTCGGATCGCCCGCGCAG
Organism: Fidelibacterota bacterium; assembly: GCA_947475365.1. Classification (GTDB taxonomy): domain Bacteria; phylum Pseudomonadota; class Alphaproteobacteria; order Rhodospirillales; family Rhodospirillaceae; genus SHVO01. The sequence continues at coordinate 14,029 of CANJOI010000020.1, forward strand.
ATCGACACCGAGATCACGCCCGCGCGTTGGGCCTGCAGCGCGGCCGGCGAGCCGTAGTCGTAGTCGCAGGTGACCACCACCACCGCGGCGCCGTCGCGCAACACGGCCTGACCGGCCTTGGCGCCTTCGGTGCGGTCGGATTTGGTGTCGGCGAACACCGCGCGCAGTTTCTTGCCGCCGATGCCGCCGGCGGCGTTGGTTTCGTCGATCCACAGCTGCCCCATGCGCCGGCCGTCGGTGTCGTAGGGCACTTCAAACCCCGACTGCGCGGTGGCGAAGCCGATGACGATTTCATCATTGGAAGCGGCGCGGGCGGGAAGCGGCCCAACGGCCAGGCCCACGCCCAGCATCCCGAGCGCGGCGGCAAAAACCCTGCGATTCACGTTTACGTCCCCCTGTTTTCTAAGAAGCCTGTTTCACACAGACAGTGAGCCCGTAACGCCTCCCCGTTACCCGGTTATATTCGGCCGCCCGGTCAAGGAGAAAAAGCCATTAATTCAGAGTCCCCCGCCTATATTTTCCTGGCACACTCTGGTTTGGGGAGGCCTTGGGAATCGGGGCTTGGGGCGCGGATATAGATGGATCCACTATTAAGGGTACCGCAGCCCGAGGCCGCGGAGTTGTCCGCTGAAGCCGTCAGCGTGAAGTTCCAGGGCTTGGCTGCCCTTTCAGACGTCAATCTGACCGTTCTGCGCGGAGAGGTTGTGGGCCTGATCGGTCCCAACGGCGCCGGAAAAACGACACTGGTCAATTGCCTCACCGGATTCCAGCGCCCGACCACGGGGCGCGTGATCGTGGCGCGCGAGGACACCGCCGGCTGGGCGCCGCCGCGATTCCGCAAGGCCGGTGTCGCGCGCACCTTCCAGGCGGGGCGCCTGTTCCGCGACATGACCGTGGCCGAGAACGTTGAAGTGACCGGCGTGGGCCTCGGCCTGGACCGCAAGACGGCCCACGCGCAAGCCATGGTGATGCTGGACTGGCTGGGGATCGCGGACAAGGCGGACCGCACCGCTGGCACCCTCGCCTATACCGACGAGCGCCGCGTCGGCATTGCCCGCGCGCTGGTGATCCCGCCGGCTTTCGTGCTGATGGACGAGCCCGCCGCCGGCATGTCGGATGCGGAAGGCGAAGAACTCATCAGCCTTGTCACCTCGATCCCCGGCAAGTTCGGCTGCGGCGTGTTGATCATCGAGCACAACATGCGGGTGATCATGAATGTCAGCACGCGTCTCTATGTGCTGGACGGCGGGCGCATCCTGGCCGGCGGCACCCCGGCCGAAGTGCAGGCCAATCCGGCCGTGATCAGCGCCTATCTAGGAGCGGATATCTGATGGCGCTGCTCACCGTCGAAAATCTGCATGTCAGCTACGGCGGCGTCACCGCGGTGCGCGGGCTGTCGCTGTCGGTGAACGAGGGCGAGGTTGTGTCGATACTGGGGCCCAACGGCGCCGGCAAGTCCAGCACGCTTGCGGTCATCGCCGGCGGTGTGGCGCCGCGCGCGGGCCGGGTCACCTACGCCGGGCAGGATATCACCGGCGGCCGCGCCGAGGAGATCGCGCGTTCCGGCATTTCCCTGGTGCCCGAAGGCCGCCATGTGTTCGCAACCCTGACGGTGGAGGAGAACCTCGCGGTCGGCACGTATATGCACAAAGGCAAAGCGGACATTGCCGGCGTCCTGGAACGCTTTCCGCGCCTGAAAGAACGCCGCGACTTTCCCGCGGGGCGGCTCTCCGGCGGCGAGCAACAAATGCTGGTCATCGCCCGCGCGATGCTGGCGAAACCCAAACTCATGCTGGTGGACGAGCCCTCGCTGGGTCTCGCGCCACTGATCATCGATCAGGTTTACGACATCCTGTTGGACCTGCGCCGTCAGGGCATGAGCCTCTTGATCGTCGAGCAAAGCACCAGCCGTATCCTGAAACATGCCGACCGCATCTATGTGCTGCGCGGCGGCGCGGTGCAGCTGGAGGACACGGCCGCGAATTTGCGCGACGGCGAGGCCATTAAGCGCGCCTACTTTGGCTTTGACGAAGGTGCGGCATGATCTCCCTCATTCAAAATCTGATCGACGCGCTGTCGTTGGGCAGCCTCTATGCGCTGGTGGCGCTGGGTATCGGCCTGTTGTTCGGCATCCTGCGGCTGATCAACCTGGCCCACGGCGACTTCATCACCGTCGGCGCTTATGCCCTGATCGTGCCGTCCACCGAGGCCGTGGCGCAACTGGCCATCGGCGGCTTTCATCCCATCCTGCTGCTGCCCAGCATCGCTTTGATCGTGGTGATCCTGGCGTTGCTCACAGACGCTTTGGTGTTCCGGCCCCTCCGGCGCGCCGCGCAGCCGTCGTTGATGATCGCGTCCTTCGCCGTCAGCTACATCATCCAGAACGGCTTGATCCTGATCTACGGCGCGCGGCCCAAGAACCTGAACCTGTGGCCGGCGCTGACCGGGCAGATCGCCCTGGGCGAGTTGCGCCTGCCGACGCTGCAGATCGTGACCATCGTTACGACTCTAGTATTGATGATCGGGCTGGCCCTTTTCCTGAAGCGCACCTCTTATGGCGTGCAGATGCGCGCCGCCGCCGAGGACTTCCGCATGGCGCGCTACCTCGGCGTGCGCGGTAACCTGGTCATCGGCATGGCCTTTGCCATCAGCGGCGTCCTGGCGGCGGTGGTGTCGCTCCTGTTCCTGTCCCAGACCGGATCTCTGGAGACCGGCCTGGGCGTGCCCCTGGCGCTGTTCGGCCTGGTGGCGGTGGTGATCGGCGGCATGGGCAGTCTGGTGGGCGCCGTGGTCGGCGGGTTCCTGGTGGGCGCCATCGTGACGCTGTTGCAGGCCTATCTGCCGGTGGAGATGCGTTCCTTCCGGGATGCTTTTGCCTTTGCTTTCGTCATCGTCATTCTGCTGTGGCGCCCGTCCGGCCTGATCCGCGCCAAAGCCTTTGATCAGCGGGTATAGTGATGTCTCGGTTCCAGACACCTCTCCTCCTGATTTTCGGCATGGTCGTGCTGGGGGGCCTCGCGTCGCTCATCGGCAGTGAACAGCTCAACTTCACGCTTACCGAAATGCTGATCCGCATGGTGGTGGTGATCGGCATCTACCTGTTCGTCGGTAATTCCGGTGTGATGTCCTTCGGCCACATCGGCTTCATGAGCATCGGCGCCTATGCCACCGCCTGGATGACCCTGCCGCCGGAGTGGAAACAAGTGATGCTCACCGGCCTGCCCGTGGTGTTCCAGGACAACACCTATCCGTTTCCGGTGGCGGTGCTGGCATCGGGCCTCGCCGCCGCGGGCGTGGCCTTGTTCCTTGGTATTGCGATTATGCGGCTCTCGGGTCTCGCGGCCTCCATCGCCACCTTCGCCTTCCTGGCGATCGTGTTCTCGGTCTACTCCAACTGGGAGAGCGTCACCGGCGGGACAAGTTCCGTCATCGGCATCCCGACGGTGGTGGGGCCGTGGATCGCGGTGGGCTTTGTCTGTGGCGCCATTGTCGCCGCGCACGCCTTTCAGGTGTCGCGTGTCGGGCTGATGCTCAGGGCGTCGCGCGACGACGAAGTGGCGGCGCAATCGTCGGCGGTGGAGATTGTGCGTATGCGCCTGCTGGCGTTCGTCGCCAGCGCCTTCCTCGTCGGGGTGGGCGGCGCGCTTTACGCCCATTTCCTCGGCGTGCTGACCACCGACGCCTTCTATCTCGCCCTGTCCTTCGTCACCCTGTCCATGCTGGTGGTGGGCGGACTGCAATCTCTCACCGGCGCGGTGGTGGGAACTTTAGCGGTGACATTGATCGTTGAGGTCTTGCGCGGCCTGGAACGGGGCCTAGATCTGGGGGCATCGCATATCGCGCTCCCGCGCGGCAGCCAGGAGATCGGCCTGGGGCTCGCATTGGCCCTGGTGCTGATCTTCCGCCCATCCGGGCTTTCCGGCGGGAAAGAAGCAGCCTGGCCGCGGAAGCGCGGCTAACTCTAGAAAGGCACTCTCATGGATCTGAAACTTAACGGCAAGCTGTCTCTGGTCAGCGGCAGTACGGCCGGCATCGGCTACGCCATTGCCGAGGCGCTCGCGCGTGAAGGCGCTGCCGTCATCATCAACGGGCGCAAGCAGCCGGCGGTGGATGAGGCGGTAGCAAAGCTCAAGGCCGCCACCGGCGGCAACGTGAAGGGCTTCGCCGGCGATCTCAGCGACGCCGCCACGGCGGAGGCCCTCGCCAAGGCGCATCCGGGCGTGGAGATTCTGATCAACAATCTCGGCATCTTCGAGCCCAAGGCGTTCGACGATATCCCCGACGCCGACTGGCAACGCTTCTTCGACGTCAACGTGCTCTCCGGCGTGCGTCTCGCGCGGCTGTTCCTGCCGGCCATGCGCAAAGCTGATTGGGGCCGCGTCATCTTCATCTCCAGCGAAAGCGGTGTGCAGATCCCGGCCGAGATGATTCACTACGGCATGACCAAGTCCGCGCAAATCGCGGTGGCGCGCGGCCTGGCGGAAGCGGTGGCCGGTACCGGCATCACGGTCAACAGCATCCTGCCCGGCCCCACCAACTCCCGCGGCGTCGGCGATTTCGTCGAGGCCCTGGCGAAAAAGGACGGCAAGACCTTCAAGGAGTTCGAGACCGAATTCTTTGAAAAGGTGCGGCCGACCTCGCTCATCAAGCGCTTCGCCACGCCCGAGGAAGTGGCCGCGCTGGTGGCCTATGTCGCGAGCCCCTTGGCGTCCGCCACCACGGGCGCCGCGCTCCGGGTCGATGGCGGCACGGTCAAAAGCGCCTTCTAGGAATAACCGGGAGGGGGAACATGAAAGCGCTGCTGGCGAATTGGCAAGTCTGGGCGGCGCTGTCGGCGATGTTCGCCGCCCTCACCGCGGTGTTCGGCAAGGTTGGGGTCGAGAATATCGACTCCAACTTCGCCACCCTGATCCGCACCGTGCTGATTCTGGCGGTCACCGCCGCCATTGTCGTAGGCCTCAAGTCCTACCAGCCGCTCGGCGAGATATCCGGGCGCACTTATATATTTCTCGCGCTCTCGGCGCTGGCCACCGGCGCGTCGTGGCTTTGTTATTATAAAGCCTTGCAGCTCGGCCCGGCCGCCGGGGTCGCGGTGCTCGACAAGACCAGCGTCATTCTGGTGGCGGTCATCGCCGCCGTGTTCCTGGGTGAGAACCTGTCTGCGCTGGGCTGGCTGGGCGTGGTACTGATGGGGGCAGGGGCCGTGCTCGTGGGCCTTAAGCACTGAGGATATGCCCATGCGCCGCAGAGATGTTCTTCTTGGCGGACTTGCGCTGCCGCTCCTGACGGGCGCCGCCGCGCCGAAGCGGCCCTTGCGCGTGGTGCTCGTGGGCCAAGCCCTGCTGCAGCACGCTCTCACCGACGAGCAATGGCCCGCGGCCAGCAGGTTCCGGGCGTTCTTCTCGGGCGCCGATGCGGTTTTCACGGACCTCGAAACCGCCATCAAAGGCCGCTATGCGGAGGCGCCCCTGCGCCAGGGCACATTCCTGCACGCCGCCGACGCCACCATTGTCGACCGCCTGGCCAATGTCGGCATCAACCTGTTCGCCACATCCAACAATCACGCCTATGATTTCGGCGCAGGCGGCATCCGCGACGCCATCGACGCCTTGAATGCGCGTAAGCTCGCCCATGCCGGCACCGGAATGGATCTCGCCAAGGCCGCGGCGCCAGGTTACCTCACCACCGAGGCAGGGACGGTCGCGCTGGTGGCCATGGCGTCCGGCGGCGTGGTCGCGGGCGGCATGGCCGCGCCAAATAAGCCCGGCGTCAACGAAGTACGCCGCGGACCAAATGGCGATTTGGATGAGGCGGATGTCGGCCGCTATCTCGCGGCCATCAGAGACGCGTCCGCCAAGGCCGACATCGTTCTCGCCTATCAGCACAATCACTACTGGGAAAAGGACATGGCGGACACGCCGGCCTGGCAGCAGGCGCTCGCGCGCCGCGCCATCGACGCCGGCGCGTCGATCTTCGCCGCCCACGGCGCACCGTTGCTGCACGGGATCGAAATCTATAAGGGCAGGCCGATCTTCTACGGCCTGGGCGGGCTGTTTTTCCAGACCGTCACCAAGCCTGGTTACTACCCCAATGAGGTCTGGCAGAGCGTGGCGGTGGATTGCCGCTGCACCAAGGCCGGGTTCGACAGGATCAGCCTGACGGCGGTGCAGCTCAACGACACCGGCACCGGCGGTCCCACCGACATGACAACCCGTGGCATGCCGCGCCTGGTGGAGGGCGCCGAAGGAAGGCCCATCCTCGAGCGCCTGGCCCGGCTCTCGCAGACTTACCGGACCAAATTTACCTTCACGCCGCGCGGCGCGGATATCGTCGTCGGCTAGAGGCTGGCGAACACGTCGCGATGGCCGATGATGAGGCGTGTCGTCGCCGCCAGCCGGTCCTTGAGCCACTGGTCCGCCGCGAGAAGGCCGGTCTCTCTCGCGGCCCCGGCGATGCCGCCGAGCAATTCCCGCAGGAGATCGGGCGCGCCCTGGTCGATGATCCAGGGGCTGTCGCCGCTTTCGAGTTTATAGCCGGCGTTCCTGAGCGATTGTTCAAGGTAGAGAGCCGCGTCGGCGCCTGCCGATGGACCGAAGCCTTTGTCGCCGCCCTGGTGTTTGCGGAAGGCGTCGAATACCTGTTCGTCTAATGGGTGAGCGGGCTCAGCCGCCATGACTCCGTCCACCGTGAGGGTGATCAGCGCCGGCAATTTGCGCTCCGACAGGCGCAGGACGAAGGCATCGATCCACGCGTGGGAGGGAAGGTCGAGCAGCGCCGAGGCGGTGACAAGCCCCGTGTCGGCGGGCCAGGGCGCCGGGTCGGCGGCGAAGTCCTGGTGCAGGGTGCGCAGGCCGATCCGGCGCTCCCCGCGATAGATGATCTGCTGATCGCCATCGTTATTGTCTTGTCGCGTGTCCGGGTGAAAAACCGGTTCCCACTTTTTCGGGACACGCTCCGGATCCGCCCAGGCGGTCAGCGCGGTTAGCGCGCCCGCGAGATTTCGCGGATCGTGATCCACCAGAATCCAATCCTGACGCGCGGGCAATAAATCGGCCAACGCGCGCACCGAGGCGCCGGTGCCGGCGCCCATGTCGCAGATCACCAGGGCGTCGCGGTCCTTGAAAGCGCGCGCGCAGGAGTCCAGCACCGCGCGGTTCCGCGCGGCCTGGTCAGCAGGCTCGCGCAGCGCCAGCCATTCAGGGGAAAACCCAGCCATGGAATGCACTCTATCATTTTTTCCGGTGTACCGGGCGGCGCACCTGCTGGCGCATCACCAACAAATGTTGGCGCAAGCGCATCCGCGCTGCCGCGCCAGGCGGGAAATCCTCAAAATCCGCCATATGCCGCATTGGCACGTGGCTTGCTCTTAGGAATTTCACCGGGCGGTCCCCCGGCGCGGCCACACTCCCCCTCCCATGCGCCGCGCCGGGGGCATGCCCGGACGACCTGCTCAGACCTGGAACGGGCGCGCGGCGGAGCCTAAAATGGATCATAGTCTCCGGCCCTGAAGTATAGGTCGCCCATCCTTAACATCGGTATTATCGGCGCCGGTTTTACCGGCTGCATGCTCGCGGTGCATGTGCTGCGTGAGGCGGGGCCCGGAACGAAGGTGACGCTGATCGGCCAGGGCCCTTTCGGCCGCGGCGTTGCCTACGGCACCCATAATCCCGATCACCTGCTGAACGTGCGCGTCGCGAACATGAGCGCTTTCGCCGATGATCCGTCGCACTTCCTGCGCTGGCTGTGGATGCAGGACGTGCCGGCCTACGCCGATATTCCCCCCTCCGGCCACGCTTTCGTCTCGCGCAAGACCTATGGCGACTATGTCGTCGCGGTGTTCGAGGAGCTATGCGCCGGCGCGGGCCCGGCTGTCACGACGGTGGATGCAGCCGCTGTGCAGCTCCATCCCGGCTTGCGCCCTTCCGTGACTTTGGCGGACGGGCGGCGGCTGTATTTCGACCGCATCGCTCTGTGCGTTGGCAATTTTCCCGCCGGCCCCCCGCCCGGGCTTTCGGCGGCGGCGCAGGATTCGGCGCACTATGTGAACGACCCATGGCAGTGGACCATGGCCGGTCTGGCGCCGGAGGATGATATCCTGATTCTCGGCAGCGGCCTCACCATGGCCGATACCGTGCAGTCTCTTCTGGGAAAAGGACATCAGGGTCAGATTCGAGTCATTTCCCGGCGCGGTCTGGTGCCGCTCCGGCACGAACCCGCCCGGACCTATGAGCTAAAACCACCGACCGGCAGCCTCGTGGAGATGCTGGCGGCCGTCCGCGAGAATGTGCGCGTCGCGGTGCTCGGCGGTTATGACTGGCGCCATGTGTTCGATGCTCTGCGGCCCTATACCGCGGCGCTGTGGCAAGGATTGTCGGTGGAAGACCAAGCCAGATTCCTGCGCCACCTGCGGCCGTATTGGGATGTCCACCGTCACCGCCTGGCGCCGGCCGTGGCGGACGCCATCGCGGACTTACGCGCGCGCGGCTGTCTGCGGATCGACGCGGGCCGCGCCGTAGCGATCGACCGCGACGGCGACGGGTTTATCGTCGACCTCGCGTTGCGGGATGGAAGCACCTCCCGGATCAAACCTCGTTGGATCATCAACTGCACCGGCGCCGCGCGCGATTTCCGCGCCATCGGCGATCCGCTCATGCAAGGCGCTTTGGATCGCGGCGTCATCCGCCCCGATCCGCTGGGTCTTGGGATCGACGTCACCGCCGGCAACGTCGTCATCGGCGCCGATGGCGAGGTGTCGGAGAATATCGTCGCCATCGGCCCGCCGACCCGCGGACGTTTCTGGGAAGTCATCGCGGTGCCGGACATCCGCGGCGCCTGCGCCCGGGTCGCGAAGACGCTGGCCGCGCCGTTGCCGGCGCGGTAGCAGGACGCCGTCGCCGGCTGAGCTGCTCCCTTCGGAGCAGACGAATGCTGCTGAAGCAGCAGTTTTGTTTCCCTGCCACCACCCCACGCCCCTGGCGGGGCCAAGAACCCCTTCTCGGGCGGGCCGAGTGGTGTGGCACGGGTCCTGCAGTGCTGGTTAAACATCAGGCA
>CANJOI010000021.1 GCA_947475365.1 Fidelibacterota bacterium
CCCGACGAATGTCCTTGAGTACCCGCTCTGCTGGGGCCTTCGTGGTCATGGGTTTTGATCTCATCTTCGTTCCTCCGTCACTGCGATGAGACCAAAACCCTCCCTTACTCACCACCCCAATTCTGTCTCATAGGCGCTGACGGCGTACAGTCACGAAAATCCGGAGCGACTCGAACCGAAATACCGGTTTGAATCGGCGCTTCTGTACGCGATTTACCCCAATCGCTGCACGTCCCACCACTCCAGAAGCGGGGCGCATCAAAGCTCACCCTCACCGCTCCATCAAGCTTTTTACCTTGGCCACGAAGGCGGTCATGTCGAAGGGTTTGGTGATCACGCCGGTGGTCTTGAGGCGCGGCTTACGGACGCGCTAGTTCAGCTCGATCTTGTCGACCCCGGGCGGCAAGGGCTTCGCGCGCATTTTTTCCGGCGGATCGAACGCCAGCAGGATGAGGATCTTGGCCCAGACCTCTTCCGAGAGGTCGAACAGCATCATGATCAGGAACAGCACCGGCATCACCACCGGCCCGACCACCAGGTCGCGGAACGAGAACTTGATGCTCGTCCCTTTCAGGATCACCCGCGTCAGGATGAACCCGATCACCAGATAAACCCCGATACCGGTGTAGAGGTAAATCATCGATCTCCGCGCCCTGCCTGGCGGCACCTTACGCCCGCCGCGCGGGTTTTGTCGATCTGCCGCTTTCCTTGCGGGTATTGCGCTCTTACCCGCGCTGCGCACAAACTGCTAGGTCTAAGGCGGCGGGCGCGGTGCCGCCAAAGGAGAACTCCATGACGCAACCTCGTGAGGCCGGGTACGGCCTGCCGGCGCAACTGCTGCATTGGCTGATGGCCGGGCTGATAGCCGCCCAATACGCTGTCGGTGAGTTGATGCCGCATATCGGCGGCCGCACGCCCTACGAGGGCCTGGTGGCGGCGCATATCGTGCTCGGCGGCGTGATCCTGGGCGTGATCGCCGCGCAGGCGGCGTGGCGCCTCACGCATCCGGTGGCGCAGCTCGACGGCCTGCCGGCGTGGCAGCGGACCGTCGCGCGCGCGACCCACGGGGCGCTGTACGGGCTGACCGCGGTGGTCACCATCCTGGGCTGGGCGGCCGCGTCGTTCCGGGGCTGGACCGTGCCGCTCTTGGGTGTCATCCCGCTGCCGGCCCTGGCCGCCAAGGGCACGCCCTGGGCCCATGAAGCCGGCGATGTGCATGTCGTGCTGGTTTACGTGATGGCGGGCGTGATCGCGCTTCATGCCGGCGCGGCGCTGTTCCACCACTTCATCCAGCGCGACGGTGTGCTGAAGCGCATGCTGCCGTTCGCCGGGAGATAGAGCCGGCCGGCCTTGATTGCGGTCAAGGCCAGGGGCCCCTGCTTCCCCCAAGGCTTAGGGAAACAACCCACTTAGGGTCACAAGCCACCGGGGGGGGTCGCCGATGTTTGAAGCCGCCAACGTCATTCAGAAGGTGTCGCGCGAGGATTTCGATCGCGTCGCGGGGCCCTTGCGCATGGACCTTCTGCGGCTGCAGGACCAGATCAAGTCCGAGGACTTCGCGGTGGTGATCGTGATGGCCGGCGCCGCCACCGCCGGCAAGGCCGAGGCGCTCGACCTGCTCAACGAATGGATGGACCCGCGCTGGATCGTCACCCGCGCCTACGGTCCGCCGTCGGACGAGGAACGCGAGCGGCCGGCCTATTGGCGCTACTGGCGCGACCTGCCGCCGCGCGGGCGCATCGGCCTGTTCGCCGGAAGCTGGTACCACGCGCCGGTCCAGGACTATGCCTACGGCCGCACCAGCAAGGCGGAATTCCTGGCGGCGCTGGAGAAAATCGCCGCCTTCGAACGCGCCCTGGCCGACAGCGGCACGCTGATCCTCAAATTCTGGATGCACCTCGACGCCGCGCATCAGAAAAAGCGCATGAAGGCGATGGAGAAGGACAAGCACGAGTCCTGGCGCATCGGCAAACAGGACTGGGAACACTTCAAGCACAACGCCGCCTTCGAAAAAGCCAACCAGACCGCGATCCAGAAAACCGACAGCGAAAAGGCGCGCTGGGTGGTCATCAACGGCGCCGACCGGCGGTTCCGCTCGCTCGCGATCCTCACCACCTTGCGCGACACGATCGCCGAGCACCTTCAGGCGCGCCGCGAATACCGCGAGGTCGCGGCCGAGGTGCGTGAACGCCTTGCCCGCCAGCGCGCCGCCGAACTCAGCAAAATCGCCGCGAGCGCGGCGGAGCTGGAGAAGGAATCGCGCACCGCCGCGCGCAAACCCGGGCGCGGCAAACGCGCGGCGGCGGCGAAAGTGACGCGCAAGGGCGCGTTGCAGCCGCTGACCGTGCTGGACCGGCTCGACCTTGGCGCGACGCTCGATGACGCGGCCTACGTCGAGGCGCTGAAGGAAAGCCGCGCCGCCCTTGGCGAGCTGTGCCGCGACCTGCACTTCAGGGGTAAATCGGCGGTGCTGGTGTTCGAGGGGCCCGACGCCGCGGGCAAGGGCGGCGCGATCCGCCGCCTGACCAGCGCCATGGACGCGCGCGACTACCGCGTGATCCCGGTGGCCAAACCCACCGAGGAGGAAGCCGCGCAACATTATCTGTGGCGGTTCTGGCGTCACATCCCGCGCGCCGGACGCATCGCGATCTTCGACCGCAGCTGGTACGGACGCGTGCTGGTGGAACGCGTCGAGGGCTTCGCGCAGCTGGAGGAATGGCGCCGGGGTTATGCCGAGATCAACGACTTCGAGGAACAGATGACGGCGAGCGGCATCGTCCTGGTCAAGTTCTGGGTGCATATCTCCAAGGAAGAGCAATACCGGCGCTTCAAGGAGCGGGAAGCCAACTCCTATAAAGCATGGAAGCTCACGGCCGAGGATTGGCGCAACCGCGCCAAGTGGAACGATTACGCCTTGGCCGTGAACGAAATGGTCGAGCGCACCAGCACCCGGGTCGCGCCTTGGACCCTGGTGGAGGGCAACGACAAGAGGTTCGCCCGCGTGAAGGTGATGTCCACGGTCTGCGACGCCCTCAGCAAGGCCCTGAAACCGGCGAAGAAGGCCAAGGCCTGAAACGGGCGCGGCCCCACACTCCGGTCAGAACACCCGGCGCGGCCAATAGCCTTCGGGCGTCTTGCGGGACTCGGTCTCCAGCACCTTGCGGGCGTGCTGCAGCACGTGGATCAAATCGTCGATCCGGGCGGCGGAGAACTTGGGTCCGAAAATCTGGTAGTCCTCGGCCTGCGCACCGATCGTCGCCAGCAGTTGTATTTGGATCAGGCGATTAACGTCCAGATCGTTTGGCGCGGGATCGAGCATATAGCCGAAATGCCGTTCTGTATGACGACGCATGGCTCCCCTCCCCTGTGAGTGCGGGCCATCTCACCCCCGGCCGCGCGCATCGGCGTTGACCGCGATCATTCCCGATTCACGCAGCTTTTGTCCGGCGGGCGCGGGGAATCGTTCGATATCGCAATCGTCCCTTGCGCCCACGCACCCAACGCCACATATAGAGGGGCTAACTCGCTGTCCTGTGCGCCAGCCCTCCGCGGCGCTTCATGCGATACCTTGCCGGGCCTCACACGGCCGCTAACGCGTCCCGACCCTCATTCAAATCCGCCCGCGGGCTCACTTAGGGGAAATCGCTAAAGACCTTCGCGTCTTTAGACGCCGCTGCGCGGGCGCACCACCGCATGTTCCGTTTCCGGCGCATGCGCACGTTTCCGCCGTCAACCGGCGCCGGAATTCCTGACTGAAATGAGCATCCCCATGACCGAAGCCCCGAAGACCGTCGCGCCCGAAATCAAAGAACCGGTCGTCACCCCGGCGCACACACCGGAGCACAAGCAGGACACCGTGGCGCCGGCGCAGCCGACGCCGACCACCGCCGCCAAGACCTAGCCTACCGCCACCTTCACAGACGGACCGCCGGCCCACACGCCGGCGGTCCGCGCTGCGTCATACATAACGTTTATTCTTGGGAGACTCCGGCATGGCCGCCAAAGACGTGAAATTCGGCGCGGACGCGCGCGCTCATTTGCTGCGCGGCGCCGCGACCCTGGCGAACGCCGTGAAGATCACCCTGGGGCCGAAGGGCCGCAATGTCCTGCTGGAAAAATCCTACGGCGCGCCGCATAGCACCAAGGACGGCGTCACGGTCGCGCGCGAGATCACCCTCTCCGACGCCTTCGAGAACATGGGCGCCCAGCTCGTCAAAGAGGTGGCCGCCAACACCAATGAACTGGCGGGCGACGGCACCACCACCGCCACCGTGCTGGCCGCCGCGATCCTGCGCGAAGGCTGCCAGGCGGTCGCCGCCGGCATGAATCCCATGGACCTGAAGCGCGGCATCGATAAGGCGGTGGACATGGTTGTCGCCGACCTCGCCCGCATGTCGCAGAAGGTCAAGACCAACGCCGAGATCGCCCAGGTCGCCACCGTTTCCGCCAACGGCGACGCGGCCATCGGCGCGCTCATCGCCAAGGCCATGAAGCAGGTGGGTGAATCGGGCGTGATCACGGTCGAGGAAGCCACCGGCATGACCACGGAGCTGGAAGTGGTCGAAGGCATGCAGTTTGACCGCGGCTACCTGTCGGCGCACTTCGTCACCAACCCCGCGCGCATGACCGTGGATCTCGAGGACGCTTATATCCTCATCCATCAGGAAAAACTCGCCACCCTGGCGCCGCTCCTGCCGGTGCTCGAGGCGGTGGCGGAGTCCACGCGGCCGCTGCTGATCATCACCGAGGATATCGAGGGCGCGGTGCTGTCGACCCTGGTGGTCAATAAATTGAGCGGCGGCCTCAAGGTCGCGGCGGTGAAGTCACCCGGATTCGGCGATTCCCGCAAGGCCATGCTGGAGGATATCGCCGTCCTGACCGGCGCCGACATCATCTCCGACGATATGGGGATCAAGCTTGAGAACGTCACGCTCGCCATGCTGGGACAGGCGCGCCTGGCCACCATCGGCAAGGACACCACCACCATCGTCGACGGCCGCGGCAAGAAGGCCAAGATCCAGGCGCGCTGCGATCACCTGCGCGCGCTGATCGCGGACACCGCCTCCGATTACGACAAGAAAACGCTGCAGGAACGTCTGGCCAAGCTGACCGGCGGCGTCGCGGTGCTCAAGATCGGCGGCGCCAGCGAAGCCGCGGTCAGGGAAGAGAAAGACCGCGTCGACGACGCCCTCAATGCGACCCGGGCCGCCGTGGAAGAAGGCATCGTGCCGGGGGGCGGTGTGGCGTTGCTGCGCGCCGCCGCTTCCTTAAGAAAATCGAATACCGATAACGCCGACCAGGAAGCGGGGGTCGAGATCATCCGGCGCGCGCTGCGCATGCCGTTGCGCCAGATCGCCGCCAACGCCGGTGAGGATGACGCCGTGATCGCGGGCAAGGTCGGCGAAGCCAAGGACCCCCATTTCGGTTTCGATGCCCAGAACGGCGTCTATGTCGATATGGTCGCGGCCGGGATCGTGGACCCGACCAAGGTCGTGCGCATCGCGCTCCAGGATGCCGCCTCCATCGCCGGCCTGCTGATCACCACCGAAGCCATGATCGGCGGCCGCGGCGCATGATGGTGGCTGGATCATGAGCACCCGCACCACCAGCCGCACCCTGATCTTCCCGAAGCCCTTCGCGTTGACGGGATTCGACGCGCCGCAGCCCGCGGGCGTCTATGTGGTGGAGATCGACGAGGAGCCGATTGAGGGCGTGTCGTTCCTGGCCTACCGCCGCACCAGTACCCGCCTGCGCCTGCCGCCCGACCCGGCACAGCCGGGCATTGTCGAGATCGTCACCGTCGATCCCGCCGAACTTGACGCCGCGCTTCCGGGCGCCACCGCGTGAGGTTCTTCATCTCCCGCACGTCCGACAGCACCGGCTTGAGCGACGAGCCGCCCGCGCCGGGCGCGGAGCGGGCCGAGGGTACGCGCGACTGGCGCATCGAAATCGCCGATCTCGCGGCCCTGGCGCACCTGATCGACCTGCTCGATGAACCGTTGATCCTCAGCCGGCGCCAAGGCCCGGGGGGGGCCACCGCCATCGAGATTTACGACGACCTGCGCGAGGAATTTCAGTGACCGTGTCATGGCGTTAGAAACCCGCCACATCGTCCAGGCCTTCATTGTCGCGGGCCGCGGCGCCTTGCGCGCCGACACGCCGATTGTCTGCCGGTCGGCCGAGGTCGCGCGGACCAAGGCCGAACGGATGGCCGAGGGCAAAGCCGGCGTGGTGGCGTTCTCCATCACCGCGGATATCGACACCGGCGATTACGACGAGACGCCGCTCATCCTGTTCAAGGCCGGCCGCATGCCGCCCGCCTTTGACGATCAGTAGATGCCTTATCTTGGCGCTTTGCGGCGTGGCCTTTCACGCGCACCCCGCCCGCGCCGATGGCCCGCTACCCTGCTCCGGTTTTCTCAAAGGCTACGCCGCGGGCGATAAGATCGTGCTCAACGAAGCCGCCCGCATGGCCCAGCGCCTGATCGACTCACCCTGGTCATCCCCGGCGATGCGCGCCGAAGAAGGCACAGGACCCACCGCAAAAGGCCGCCGCGACCTGGTGCTGCGCCAGCTTCAGCGCAACTGCCTGGTGATGCCGCAAGGGGAAATCCAGCACATCGTCGGCGTCCTGATCCGCAGCGCCAACCTGCCCGCCTCAAATATGAATCGCGTGCCCTAAGCCGCGCAGGCTCGCTTCGAAGAAGGCTTCCGAGAGCGTCGGGTGGGCGTGGATGATGCCCGCCATGTCCTCGAGGGTCGCGGCCATTTCGATGGCGGTGGAGAATTCACCCGACAGTTCGGCGATGTGCTGGCCCACGGCCTGGATGCCGATGATGCGCTTGTCGTCTTTCCGCGCCACCACCCGCACGAAGCCTTCACCCGCATCCATGGCCAGCGCGCGGCCATTGGCGGTGTAGGGGAAGAGCGACACGGTCACGTCGATGCCTTTGGCGGCGGCTTCTTCCTGCGACAAACCGGCGGTGACGATCTCGGGATCGGTGAAGCACACAGCGGGAATGCAGGCCGGATCGAAGCGGCGTTTGTGGCCGGCGATGATCTCGGCCACCATCTCGCCCTGGGCCGCCGCCTTGTGTTCCAGCATGGGCTCGCCGACCAGATCGCCGATGGCGAACACGTTCTTCATGGCGGTAGCGCAAGAGTCGTCCACCTTCACGAACCTGCCCGCCATATCGAGGGTCATGTGCTCGCGGCCCCAGCCTTCGGTGCGGGGTTTGCGGCCCACGGTCACCAACAGGTAATCGGCGGCGATCTCCTGTTTCTTGCCGTCCTTGTCCTCGACGGTGAGTTTGCCGGCCTTGAAGCTTTGCGCCTTCGCGCCCAGCAGCACCTTGATGCCGAGCTTCTCGACCGACTGCGCCACCGGCTTGGTCAGGTCCTTGTCATAGAGCGGCAGGATGCGGTCTTGCGCTTCCACCACCGTCACCTCGGAGCCGAACTTGGCGAAAGCGATGCCCAGTTCCAGGCCGATGTAGCCCGCGCCCACCACGGCGAGCTTCTTGGGCACTTCGGAGAGCGACAGCGCCTCGGTCGAGGAGATCACCTTGTCGCCGAACGGGATGTGCGGCAGCGCGGTGGCCTCGGAGCCGGTGGCGAGGATCACATATTCAGCCTTGATGGTGACCTCGCCCGCTTTCGTTTTAACAGCGCAGGTCTTGGCGTCGGAGAACACCGCCCAGCCTTCGACCACCTTCACCTTGGCGCGCTTCAACAGGGCGCCCACGCCGCTGTTGAGCTTGTCGACCACCGTCTCTTTCCACTTCACGGTTTCGGCCAGGTTGAGCTTGGGCGCCGCGGCGATGGAAATGCCGTGGTGGCCCTTGCCCACCGCCTGGGTCATGCCGTGAAACTTATCCGCCACATGGATCATGGCCTTGGACGGGATGCAGCCCCGGATCAGACAGGTGCCACCTAAGCGGTCGCCCTCCACCAGGGTGGTCTCCAGCCCCAGTTGACCGCAGCGGATGGCGGCCACATAGCCGCCCGGCCCGCCGCCGACGACGAGGACTTTGGTGGTGATGGTTTCGGTCATGAAAAAACTCTTACGGCATAAAGATGAGCGCGGGCTGTTCCAGCAGCACTTTCATGCGCTGGATGAAGGCCGCGGCGTCGGCGCCGTCCACGACGCGGTGATCGAACGACGAAGACAGGTTCATCATCTTGCGCACCACGATCTGGCCGTTCTTCACCACCGGGCGTTCGATGATCTTGTTGGGGCAGATGATGCCCACTTCCGGGCGGTTGATCACCGGCGTGGCGACCACGCCGCCCAAGGTGCCGAGGCTGGTGAGCGTGATGGTGGAGCCCATCAGTTCCTCGCGCTTGGCCTTGCCGTCGCGCGCCGCCGTGGCGAGGCGGCCGATCTCATCGGCCAGCGCCCAGATGTCGAGGGATTCCACATGGCGCACCACGGGCACCATCAGGCCCTTGTCGGTCTGGGCGGCCATGCCGATGTGCACACCCTCATAGCGGTGCACGACACCGGCCTCGTCGTCATAGAGCGCGTTGATCTGCGGGAAGTCTTCCAGCGCCTTGGTCATGCACAACATGAAGAACGGCAGCACGGTGAGTTTCGGCTGCTCCTTCTTCTTCATGGCGTTCATGGCGGCGCGCAGTTCGTCCACCGCCGTCATGTCCACTTCCTCGACGTAGGTGAAGTGCGGGATGTGACGCTTGGCGAGCTGCATGCGTTCGGCGATCTGGCGGCGCATGCCGATGACCGGGATATCCTGGATGCCGGTGCGGGCCACTTTGCCTTTCGCGGCCACCGCACCCTTACCGCCCGACGCGACGAAAGTGTCGAGGTCAGCGTGGGTGATGCGGCCTTCAGGGCCGGTGCCGGGCACATATTGCAGCTTCACGCCCAGTTCATCGGCGCGGCGGCGCACCGCCGGGGACGCGGCGGGACGCGCGCCGGGGGCAGTGTGTTTCGCGGCATTGGCGGGCGCGGTATGCACCACGGGCGCGGCCATCACCGGTTCCGCCTTGGGCGCGGGCACAGGTGCGGGCGCCGGAGCGGGTGCCGCGGCTTTCTTTTCTTCCTTGGGCTTTTCGGCGGGCGCATCCGCGCCGCCTTCGGTCGTGAACGTCACCAGCACGGCGCCGACGGCGGCTTTCTTGCCGACCTCGCCGTTCATGCTTTGCACGACGCCGTCCACCGGCGAGGTCAGCTCGACCGTCGCCTTGTCGGTCATCATGTCCACCAGCGGCTGGTCTTCCTTGACCTTGTCGCCGACCTTCACGTGCCAGGCGACGATCTCGGCTTCCGCGGTGCCTTCGCCGATGTCCGGCAGCTTGAACTGGAATGCGCCCATGCTCTAAGCCTCCATCATCTTTTTCATGGCGGCGCCGACGCGCGCCGGGCCCGGGAAGTATTCCCACTCGAACACATGCGGGTACGGCGTATCCCAGCCGGTGACACGGTCGATGGGGGCTTCGAGGTTATAGAAGCATTCCTGCTGCACGATGGCCGCCAATTCCGCGCCGAAGCCGGCGGTGAGCGTGGCTTCATGCACAATCAGGCAGCGGCCGGTCTTGTTGACCGAGGTGAGGATCGTGTCCACATCGAGCGGCGTGATGGAGCGCAGGTCCACCACTTCGCAATCGATGCCGGTCTCGCGCGCGGCGGCCAGGCACACATGCACCATGGTGCCGTAGCACAGCACGGTCATGGCGCTGCCTTCGCGCACCACATTGGCCTTGCCCAGCGGCACGATGTAATGGCCGTCCGGCACTTCGCCGGCCGGATGCCCGGCCCAGGTCTTCACGCCGTCGGTCGAATGGCCTTCGAACGGGCCGGTGTAGAGGCGCTTGGGCTCCAGGAAGATCACCGGGTCATCGTCTTCCACCGAGGCGATCAACAGGCCCTTGGCGTCATAAGGCGTGGACGGGATCACCACCTTGAGGCCCACCACATGCGCGAACAGCGCTTCCGGGCTCTGGCTGTGGGTCTGGCCGCCGAAGATGCCGCCGCCGTAAGGCGTGCGCACGGTGATCGGCGCCAGGAACTCGCCGCCCGACCGGTACCGGATGCGCGCGGCCTCGGACGTGAGCTGGTCCATGGCGGGATAGATATAGTCGGCGAACTGAATTTCGATCAGCGGGCGCATGCCGTAAACGCCCATGCCGATGGCGGCGGCGACGATACCGGCCTCGGCGATGGGCGCGTCGAAGCAGCGGGTAACGCCGAACTTCTGCTGCAGGCCCTCGGTGGCGCGGAACACGCCGCCGAAATAGCCGACGTCCTCGCCGAACACCACGACCTTGGGGTCTTTCTCCATCAACGTGACATGCGCCGAGTTGATGGCCTGGATCATATTCATGGTCGTCATGGTCAGACCGTCACGCCGGAGAAAAAACCGAAAACCGCCCCCTCACCGCCTCGCTCTGCTCGGCACCCTCTCCCCGGGGGGGAGAGGGGTGGGGGGAGGGGGAAAAATGCCACGTCGCTCATCTTCAAATCCCGAACTGCTGGCGCTGTTTGCGCATACGCCAGTCGGGTTCACCGCCGTAGATGTCCTCGAACATGGTCTTGGGGCTGGGCTTCTGGCCCGCCTGCAGCGTGCCGATGGCTTCGGCCTGGCGCTGGGTGTCCTTCACCAGCTTTTCCATCTCTTCCTGCTGGGCGGTATGGCGCGTCTCGTCCCACTCGCCCAGTTTGATCAGGTGCTGCTTGAGGCGCTCGATAGGATCGCCGCCCGGCCACTTCTGCCGCTCGTCGGCGGCGCGGTAGCGGGTCGGATCGTCCGAGGTGGAGTGGCCTTCCATGCGATAGGTGAAGTGCTCGATCAGCGTCGCGCCCTGGTTGGAGCGCGCGCGTTCGATGGCCCACTGGGTGGCGGCATAAACCGCAAGGAAATCGTTGCCGTCGACCCGCAAGGCCGGAAGACCATAACCCACACCGCGCGCCGCGAACGGCGCTTCGGTGCCGCCGGCGATGCCCTGGAACGACGAGATCGCCCACTGGTTATTGACGATGTTCAAAATGACCGGCGCCTTGTAGACCGCGGCGAAGGTGCAGGCGTGGTGGAAGT
The DNA here is from genome assembly GCA_947475365.1 of Fidelibacterota bacterium. Lineage (GTDB taxonomy): Bacteria > Pseudomonadota > Alphaproteobacteria > Rhodospirillales > Rhodospirillaceae > SHVO01. The sequence continues at coordinate 11,055 of CANJOI010000021.1, forward strand.
CGCCTTCCGCCGTGGAGCCGTCGCCGATCCAGGTGGCGCAGATGCGCGTATCGCCCATGATCGCCGAGGCCATGGCCCAGCCCACCGCCTGGCTGAACTGGGTGGCGAGGTTGCCTGAGATGGTGAAGAAGCCCGCCTCTTTCGATGAGTACATCACCGGCAGCTGGCGGCCCTTCAGGCGGTCGTGGGCGTTGGAATAGATCTGGTTCATCATGTCGAGCATCGGCCAGTTGCGCGCGAACAGCAGGGCCTGCTGGCGATAGGCGGGGAACAGCATGTCGGTGTCGTCGAGCGCGAGACCGGCGGCGGTGGGCACCGCCTCCTCGCCCGTGCTCTTCATATAGAACGAGGTCTTGCCCTGGCGCTGCGCCTTATACATGCGGTCGTCGTAGGCGCGGGTCATCATCATGATGCGCAGGCCCCGGCGCATGAGATCAGCGTCGATCTTCGGCGCCCAGGGGCCCACCGCTTCGCCCTTCTCGTTCAGCACGCGCACCAGGCCGTAGGCCAAATCGTGCATCTCGGCGGGCTGCGAGGCCACATCGGGACGGCGGGTGACGCCGGCCGCGGGCAGTTTGATATGGCTGAAGTCGGCGGCTTGGCCGGGACGGGCCGGCGGCTCCGGCACGCGCAGCTTCAGGGGGATGCTGTTGCGTTTGGCAGGCTCGGCTTTCGCCGCCTTGGCGGTTTTGCCCCGGTCAGACATGGCTGGCACCGCACACAAATTGAGCAGCCGCGTAGATTGGTTCTAATGTGGTCATTACTCTCCCAGTTCTTCCCTGACGGGCCTCGCGGCCCGCGTTCCACCAGGCGCGCAACCCCTTGGGGGCGCCGGCGGAAAATCCCTTCTTGAGGCTCACCTTATGCCACGCAAGATCATTACCGGAAGCCTGCAAAAATCGAATAGCCGCATGCATTTACCCACGCAATTTTGTGCGCGGTTTCCTGGCCAGCCGATAACTTTCAGAGGGATTCAGACGCCCGGAGGTAATGGGTGCGCTGCGGCATCGCCGATGACCGTGGTCCACTCCCGCACGCTCCACGAGGTAATCAGGCCATTGGTGACGTAAGGGTCGGTTTTGGCGAAGTCCTCGGCCACGGATTTGTCCGGCCCCTGGAACAGCAGCACCGCCTGATCGGCGGGATCGGCCAGGGCCCCGGCCAAGATCAAATCTCCGCGCGCCTTGGCGGCCCTGGCTTTTTCGATGTGCACGGAACGGTAGAGCGGCCGGCGTTCGAGATAGTCAGGCGCGGTGACATAGAACAGCAGGAAGTGGCGCATGGGAGAATCCCGTAGGACGTGGTTTGTGTCTGATTCTCCTCATTGCCCTGGCGTCCTTCAACCCTGACCGCACTGCAACATGAAGGATCTTTTCCGCAGCGATTTTCGGCCCAAAAACCGGGGGATAGGGGCCAAACCCTTCCCGGCTGCATGCGCCAGCCGACACTTCCATTCGCCGTAAGGCCCAGGCTAAACTCCCGCCCTATTTCCGTGTTGGGAGGAAACAATATGAGCACGACTCTCCGCTCTGTCGGGTGGGCCGCCGTCGCCGTCCTGGGCGCTTTCGCCCTGGGTTTGATCGCCCTGAATAGAAGCGAGACCATCAACGCCGCCTGGCTGGTGGTGGCCGCGACCTGCTGCTACTTCGTGGCCTACCGCTTCTACGCCCAGTTCATCGCCAAGACCGTGCTTGGCCTGAACAGCCAGTGGCAAACGGCCGCCGTGCGCAAGAACGACGGTTTGGATTATGTGCCGACCAACAAATACGTGTTGTTCGGCCACCACTTCGCCGCCATCGCCGGCGCGGGCCCCCTGATCGGCCCCGTGCTCGCCGCGCAGATGGGTTACCTCCCCGGCACTCTGTGGATCATCATCGGCGCCTGTCTCGCGGGCTGTGTGCAGGACTACGTGGTCCTCGCGCTCTCCACCCGCCGCGACGGTGAATCCCTCGGCACCATGATCAAGAACTATATGGGCAAGGATGCGGGCACGGTCGCTCAGTTCGGCATACTCGCCATCGTCACCATCCTCCTGGCGGTGCTCGGCCTCGTGGTGGTCCAGGCCCTGGCCCACTCGCCCTGGGGCACCTTCACGGTGGTCATGACCATGCCCATCGCGCTCCTCATGGGCGTGTACATGCGCTGGATCCGCCCCGGCCGCATCCTGGAAATCTCCATCGTCGGCTTCGTGCTGCTGATGGCCGCCCTGGTGCTCGGCAAATACGTGGCGGAAGACCCGTCCTGGGCCGAAGCCTTCACCTGGACCGGCGAACAGCTGGCCTGGGCGCTGATCCTGTACAGCTTCGCCGCCGCCATCATGCCGGTGTGGATGATGCAGGCGCCGCGCGACTATCTCTCCACCTTCCTCAAGATCGGCACCATCGTGGCGCTGGCCATCGGCATCCTCATCAGCCTGCCGGAACTGCACATGCCCGCCATGACGCAGTTCATCGACGGCACCGGCCCGGTGTGGAAGGGCTCGCTGTTCCCGTTCCTGTTCATCACCATCGCCTGCGGCGCCATCTCGGGCTTCCATGCGCTGGTGTCCTCGGGCACGACCCCGAAGATGCTGGAGCGTGAAACCCTCGCCACCCCCATCGGCTACGGCTCCATGGCGATGGAAAGCTTCGTCGCCATCATGGCCATGTGCGCGGCGTGCGTGCTGGAACCCGGCCTCTACTTCGCCGTCAACAGCCCGGCGTCGGTGATCGGCTCCACCGCTGAATCGGCGGCGCAGGTGATCTCCGGCTGGGGCTTCGCCATCACGCCGGAAATGATCCATGAAACCGCGACTAATGTCGGCGAATCCTCGGTGCTGTCGCGCACCGGCGGCGCGCCCACGCTGGCCATCGGCATGGCGCATATCCTGAGCGGCGCTGTCGGCGGCCAGGAAGCCATGGCCTTCTGGTACCACTTCGCCATCCTGTTCGAAGCCATGTTCATCCTGACCACGCTGACCGCGGGTACCCGCGTGGCGCGGTTCATGATCCAGGACCTGGCCGGACAGATCAGCCCGGCGCTGGGCTCCACCTCGTCGTGGACCGGCAACGTCCTCGGCTCGGGGGTCGCTTGCTTCCTGTGGGGCTACTTCCTCTATCAGGGCGTGGTTGATCCGTTCGGCGGCATCAACACGCTGTGGCCGCTGTTCGGCGTCGCCAACCAGCTGCTGGCGTCCATGGCGCTGACCTTCGTGGTCGTGGCGTTCGTGAAGAACGGGTACCAGAAGTACCTGTTCGTACCGGCCGTGCCGCTGGTGTGGCTCTTGTCGTGCACCCTCACCGCCGGCTTCGAGAAGATCTTCCACCCGTCGCCCACCATCGGCTTCCTGTCCCAGGCCAAGATGCTGCAGGCCGCCATCGACGAAGGCCGCGTGATCGCGCCGGCCAAGTCGGTGGAGCAGATGGGCCGCCTGGTGGTGAACGCCTATATCGACGCCGCGCTGGCCGCGATCTTCGTGTCCTGCGTGATCGCGATGCTGGTGTTCGCCGTCCGCGCCGTGCGCTCGAACCGCGCGGCCCCGGCGATCCCCGGCCAGCCGCCGATCATGCACGCTGCTGAGTAGCAACGTGGCGAAGCGGAAAGTCACGGAAACGCAGGCCGAACCGGAGAACCTGATTTCTCTCTGGTTCGGCCGCGTTGCCGACACCGCCCGCCTCATGTGCGGCGTGCCCGACTACGACACCTACGTCGCGCATGTGAAAAAGACCCATCCGGACCAGGAGGCCATGACCTACGAGGCCTTCTTCGAGAACCGGATGAACGCCAAATTCAACGGCGGCGGCATGAAGGCCTGCTGCTAGCGAACACGGCGAGAATGAAAACGCAAACGGCGGACCCTAAAGGTCCGCCGTTTTGTTTTACAATCCCTTTCCCGCCCCCATTGTCATTCCCGGGCCCGCGGGCGAAGCCCGCTATATAATAGATAGCGCGCGTCATGGCGCGCGCCCCGGAAATCCAGGGCGGGAAAGAAGAAGGGCTGCAAGAGACACGACGCAATGAGCGCCGCGTTCTTTTAAAGCCCTTCATCGTTACCGCCCTGGATCCTCGGCACTCGCTTCGCTCGGCCAAGGATGACATCAAGAGTTGGTTCGACCTTCGGTGATTTAATGCCCGCACACATCGGTTTCCTCACGCTCCTGGTCCACGATTACGACAGCGCCATCGCGTGGTTCACAGAGAAGCTGGGCTTCACGCTGGTCAGCGACACGGCCCTCACGCCCGAGAAGCGCTGGGTGCTGGTGGCCCCACCCGGTGGCGGCGCGCAGCTTCTGCTCGCCAAGGCGGCAAAGCCGGAGCAGTCCGCGCGGGTCGGCGATCAGACCGGGGGCCGGGTGTTCTTGTTCCTGCAGACCGACGACTTCCAGCGCGATTACACGGCGTTCAAGGCGCGCGGCGTCACCTTCCTGGAAGAACCGCGCCATGAGCCTTACGGCACCGTGGCGGTGTTCACGGATATCAGCGGCAACAAGTGGGACTTGGTCGAATTTGCGGCGAAGCCCGGCTGAGCGCCTGCCCCATATGCGCCACAGACGGCGGGCACAGTGAGCCCATGCGCATCCTTCCCCTCGCCCCGATCTTCGCCGCCATCCTCGCCGCCGCCCCGGCCATGGCCGAAACCCTCGACATCAAGGAAGGGCTGTGGGAAGCCACCAGCACCCTGACCATGGACGGCGTGCAGATTCCGCCGGGGCTTTTGGAAGACCTGCCCGAGGAACAGCGCGCCCAGGTGGAACGCCTCGACGGGCGCCCGCGCATCGACCGCACCTGCGTCACGCAAAAGGACATCGCACAGGGTTTCCAGCGCTTCGACAAGGAGTCCGCCTGTGTCCGCCAGACCGTCGCCGCCACACCGCGACGGTTCGAGGCCACTGTCACCTGCGGCGGCATGCTGGCCGGCACCGGCGCCGCCCGCATCGAAGCGCCCGACACCACCCACGTGCGCGGCACCGCCACGCTCCAGAGCCTGCTCGGCAACGTCGGCATGACCCTCAGCGCCCGCTGGCTGTCGGCCAGTTGCGGAAAACCCTAACGCTTGAAGAGCTGCTGAATCATATCCCGGCCGAGGATCGCGGCCGCGACCGCGCCGCAGACCACACAGAAAATATGCAGCGTCTCGACCGGGACCGCCTCCAGCAGCGGATTGCCGTCCATCAGCGGCCAGAACGGTTTCATGTCCCGATGCATGATCGCATCAAGGAAGATGTGGGAAGAGGTCCCCAGGAATGCGCTGAGGAATGAGACCGGCCATGAGATGCCCGCCTGCCCCACGCCCATTCCGCGCAAAACGGTTTCACTGACCGGCTTTCCCAGCACGCCCGCGACCGCGCCGATCCCCAACGCTCCGAGGATGGTATGGGTCGGCCCATGCAGCACGGCATCCTGGCGGTAGATCCGCACCAGCGGCTCGATGTCCATGAGCACCTGTGAACCGCCGAACACCATGAAGCTGAAATGCCGCTCGGCGACAGCTTTTAACAGGGCGCCAGGCCCCAAATGGAATGGCGTGAACGGCATGCGGCCATTCTAACACCGGCGCGCCGGCCAGCGCACCGCCGGGCGTAACGCGGGCTTCTCCCTGCGGTTCCGGCGGGGCTGGCGTGGCGGATCAGTTTTGTTAAGGTCGGGACTTCCGCGGTCTTGGGGGCGACGATGGGCAAAGGCAGGCTGGAGGCCTTCAGCGACGGGGTGATCGCGATCATCATCACGATCATGGTCTTGGAGATGAAGGTGCCCCACGGCGCCGATCTCGATGCCCTGATGCCCCTGCTGCCGGTGTTGGTGAGCTATATCCTCAGCTTCATCTACGTCGGCATCTACTGGAACAACCATCACCACCTGCTGCACGCCGCGGGCAAAGTCACCGGCGGCGTGCTGTGGGCCAACCTGCACCTGCTGTTCTGGCTGTCCCTGTTCCCGTTCGTCACGGGCTGGGTGGGCGAGAACCACTTCGCGGCGGTGCCGCTGGCGCTCTACGGCGGCGTGCTGCTGATGGCCGCCGTCGCCTATTATATCCTGCAGCAGGCGATCATCGCCGCCGGTCACGGCGACTCCCTGGTGGCCAAGGCGCTGGGCAGCGATTGGAAGGGTAAACTCTCGCCACTGGTCTATCTGGCCGCCATCGGCAGCACGTTCTTCATGCCATGGATCGCCGAGGCGCTTTACGTGATGGTGGCGTTGATCTGGCTGGTGCCCGACCGGCGCATAGAAAAGGTCATCACCGCGAAATAAAACGGCGGGCCGCAAGGACTCGCCGTCTGGACTCTCATCGGCCATTGCGGCCTAGCTGCGGTCGCGCGGGCGCGGGTGGTTGCGCACCTCCGGCTCGCCCCGGATCGGCTGCACCGACTGCACCTTGCAGCGTTCGCCGTCGGCGTTGATCCAGCTGAAGCGGTCGAACGTGCCGGCGCCATCGGACGGCAGAAACCGCACGCGGCTCGCGAACTCAAGGCCCGTGCATGGCCCCATCAGCCGCACCTGATACCAGTGCCGGTAGCCGTCCTGCACGAACAGCGAATCATTGCGGTCGGTGCGCCAGTCGCGGATACCGCCGTACTGCACAAACGGAATACGTGCTTCGCGCACGCGCGGGGCATGATCCTGCGCCATGGCCGCGTTACCGGCGGCGCCGAGGATGCCGCCCGCAAGACCGAGGACGAACAGGGGGAGCAGGGCTTTTTTCATGATCCAATCCTCCTTATCTGCGTCACGCCGCACGGCGGGACGTTTGATGCTTAGGATGTAACCCCGCCGCCGGGCCGAAGTGCGTCTGGAAACCGCCGGAAATGTGGCGAATATGAATCGGTGTGTAACAGCAATTAACGCGTCTTCATGCTGCTTGAAGGCCGCGCACATCCTCCCCACATAGGATTCGAACGGCGTCCGTCAGCGCCGTTCACAGCGCCCGCCGTCCCCGCCTGAAACTCTCTGTGGGATCCCCCGGCGCGGCGCATAAGAGCGGCCCCATCAATACAAACGCCAGGGAGGTCTTGGCGCGACGTATGGGGCCGTTTTTATGGGTAAATCCCGTTGCCCGCGCACACGCCTTTTGACAGGCGCGTTTATGGCTATACTCCCGCGCGCATTGACCGTACCCGAGGAGGCCCCCATGCCGACCACATCACAGCACCCCGAAACCATCGCCCTGCACGCCGGCTACCGCGCCGATCCCACCACCAATTCCGTGGCGGTACCGATCTATCAGACCACCTCCTACCTGTTCAATTCCACCGAGCACGCGGGCAACCTGTTCGCGCTCAAGGAATTCGGCAATATCTACACCCGCATCATGAATCCGACGCAGGCGGTGCTGGAGGAGCGCATCGCGGCGCTGGAGGGCGGCGTGGCCGCGCTGGCGCTGTCCTCGGGCCAGGCCGCGTCCCTGTTCGCGGTGCAGAACATCGCCCATGCGGGCGACAACCTGGTGTGCTCGACCGACATCTACGGCGGCACCTGGAACCTGTTCGCCAATACCCTGAAGACCATGGGCATCGAATGCCGGTTCGTCGACCCGTCGGACCCGGAGAACTTCCGCCGCGCCACCGACGCCAGGACCCGCTGCTATTACGGCGAGACCCTGCCCAATCCGAAACTCAACGTCTTCCCCATCGCCGAGGTGGCGAAGATCGGCAACGAGTTGGGCGTGCCGCTGATCATGGACAACACCGCCGCGCCCGTGCTGTGCCGGCCGCTGGCGCACGGTGCTTCGATCGTCATGCATTCCACGACCAAATACATCGGCGGACACGGCACTTCCATCGGCGGCATCATCGTCGATGGCGGCACCTTCGACTGGGAAAAGCACGCCGCGCGCTTCCCCATGCTCAACACACCGGACCCCAGCTACCACGGGGCGATATGGACCCAGGCTGTAAAGCCGCTGGGCCCCATCGCCTATATCATCAAGGCGCGTGTCACCCTGCTGCGTGACATCGGCGCGGCCATGTCGCCCTTCAACGCCTTCATGTTCATCCAGGGCCTGGAAACGCTAGCCCTGCGCATCCGCCAGCAATGCGCCAACGCCGGCACGGTGGCGGAGTTCCTCGCCAAGCATCCGAAGGTCAGCGGCGTGATCCATCCGTCGCGGCACACCGGGGAGTTCAAGCGCCGCGCCGACGCATATCTCAAAGGCGGCTACGGTGCGCTGCTGGGGTTCGAACTCAAGGGCGGCGCCGACGCGGGCCGGAAGTTCATCGACAGCCTGAAGATGTTCTATCACGTGGCCAATATCGGCGATGTGCGCAGCCTCGCGATTCATCCCGCGTCCACCACCCACTCGCAGCTCAGCGGCGAAGAACAGGCCAAGACCGGCGTCACGCCCGGTTACGTGCGCCTGTCGCTGGGGATAGAGCATATCGACGATATCCTGGGTGATCTCACGCAGGCGTTGCAGGCCGTCTGATCCGCAACAGCGATTGCCCCGCGCTCTCGGGCTCAGGCCCACTCTGAAAAAAGAACAGCCCTTCGCGCTTTCGCGCGAAGGGCTAGATCCTCGCATCACGTTGCCGCCGCGCCGGAAGCACGCCTTATGGAAAGCCGGCCGCGCGGTAACGCGGACGCCAGTGACTACTTGCTGGTCTTGGGATCAGCCGGGCGCGCGCTGTCGGAATTCTGCTGGCGCGGCGAGGCGTCATCCTGGCCATGCTGCTTGGTGCCGGAGGTGCCGCCCTGGCTCTGCTGGCGGGACTCATCGTCCTTCTGGCCCTGCTGCTTGCTGGGCTCCGAACCGGTCTGAGTCTGCTGGCCGCTCTTCTTGTCCTGATTCTGGCCATGCTGATTCTGCTGGCCTTGACCCGGCTGCTGGCTCTGCTGCTTCTGCATGTCGGGATTGGACTTCTGGCTGTCCTGGTTGGATTGGGTCATATGATAAATCCTATTCTCTGTTGGGAACGCCAATACAACGGCGCAGGCCGGTGTCAGTTCCCGCCGGCCCAGGAAAGAAACTTGCGCGCCCTACAGCTTCGCACATTGACATCGAAGCCAGACACGCTCCCCGGCCTGCGCACGCGAACAATGCGCCGTCGTTCGCGTTGACTCTCCACTGCCACGCACGGCCGATATTCACGCGCATTAGGAGCATTCGTCATGAAGAGCACCATCGCCGCCAGCCTCGCCGCCCTCGCCCTGTTGATGACGGGGACAGCCTTCGCCTCGCCAGATGTGAGCCGCCACGCGCTCACCGACGTCACCGCCGCCAAGGCCGATGTGACCGCGGGCCGCTACAGCCAGGCCATCGAACGCACCGAACGCGCCCAGACCACGCTGCTGAACGCCAAGCAGGCCGGCGATTAAACCGCCCCCGCCGCGCTCGACGCGCTGAAGGATGCGGCCAGGAACATCATGGATAAGAAGAAGACCGATGCCGTCGGCGCTCTCGACAAGGCCGCCAGCGCCTTGATGAAGATCTAGCGCTACTCCGCCGCGGCAGCCCGCGGCGGAGTCTGGGCTTGGGCGGGCGGCAGGATCGCCGCCCCGTCCACGTTGGTAAAGGTCACGCTCACCAATGTGCCCTGGCCGCTGGCCGGGGTGGTGATGGTGAGCTGCGCGTTGTGGCGCGCGGCGATTTCCGAGGCGATCGACAGGCCCAGCCCGCTGCCGCCGGCGGGACTGGTGGACATGCGATAAAAGCGTTCCGTCACATGCACGCGTTCCGCATCGGGGATGCCGGGGCCATCGTCCTCTACGGAAATTGAAACCGGCCCCCGCGCCACATGCACGGTCACCACGCCGCCTTGGCGGCCGTACCGGATGGCGTTGTCCACCAGGTTGGCGATCAGCTCCCGCAGCAACTGCGGCTCCGCCTTGATCCACACACCTGACGCCGGCCCCTCATAGCCCAGATCGACACCGCGGGCGATGGCCGCATCCATCAGCGGCTCCAGTGCGTCGCGCACCAGCACCGCGACGTCCAGGTCCTGCATCTCCAGGGTCCGCGCCGGTTCGTGTTCGGCGCGCGCCAGCGACAGCAACTGCTGGGTCATATGTTTGAGACGCACCATGGCTTTTTGAATATCGGCCAGCGCCAGCGCCTGCTTGGCGGGGTCGGCCTCGCGCAGCGCGCGCTGGGTCTGCACCTGCATGGTGGCGAGCGGCGTGCGCAATTGATGGGCGGCGTTGGCGACAAAGCGCCGCTGCGCCTCGGAGGCCGCCGCCAATCGTTTGATCAATTGATTGAGGGCGTTCACCAGCGGCACCACCTCGGCCGGGACGTCGGTGGCGTCCGACACCGGCTCCAGCCGGTCCACGTCCAGGCGCGACAGTCGCAAGGACAACGCATCGAGACTGCGCAGGGTGGTGGTGACGGTGAACCAGATCAGGGCGCTCGCCAGCAGCAGGAACCCGGCCTCCAGCGGCAGCATCGCCACCATGATATGGCGTACCACCGCGTCGCGTTTGGTGAGGGTCTCGGCGACGGTCACGGTCGCCACCTGGTCGCCGGCGCCGGTGGCGAAGATGGTGGCGGCGCGCACCTGGATACCATCCACCATGGTCAGGAAGTAGCGCGGCCCCGGCGTGCGCGGACCGTTGGCGATTTCAGGCGGCAGCGGCACCGTGGCGTTGCCGAAGATGTGACCGGTATGGTTGGCGATTTCGTAATAGATGCGGTCGGTGTGATCCCACTCAAGCATCTGCACCGCTTCATCGGGCAGATCCACCACCACCTCACCGTCGGAATAACCGAGTTGCGAGGCCAGCGACATGGCCGAGTCATAGAGCCACTGGTCGTGGACCAGGGCGGCGAAATAGCGCGCGGCCGCGAACGACAGGCCCGCGCCCAGCAACATGAGGCCGAGCAGCGGCACCGATAGCCGGACGAGAAGCCGGCGCTTAAGGCTATCGGGCCGCAGTTCGTTCATTGACCCTCTTTATGCCGGAATGGCGGCGTCTTCGTTGAGCTCAAGCCGGTAGCCGAGGCCGCGCAGCACGCGGATGCCCACGCCCGCGCCGGCGGCGTCGAGCTTCTTGCGCACGCGGCTGACATAAACCTCGATCGCGGAGGTGCTGGCGTCGGACTCCAGGTCATAGATCGAGCTGAAGATGTTTTCCTTGCTGACGATGCGCCCGGCCTTGGCAATCAACGCTTCCAGCACCGCGATCTCGCGCGCGGTGAGCAGCAGCGGCTTGCCCTTCACGAACATCTGGCGCTCGCCGGCGTCGAAGCTGATGGACCCGAAGCGCATCTGCTCGGCGTCGCCCGCACGTGTGCGGCGCAGGAGCGCGCGCACCCGCGCCTCCAGTTCCATGA
>CANJOI010000022.1 GCA_947475365.1 Fidelibacterota bacterium
AAGCAACCGCCTTGGATGGCGTGTTCGAAGGCACGGTGGCGCCGGTTGCCGGTACGATCCAAGGCACGTGGATTCAGGCGGGCAAGCGCCTGCCTCTGAGCCTCAAACGCCGCAGCGAATAAACGCGAAACTCCTCACGGGCTTTTCGCGTTGTAGGCCCCGAGGCTCGCTGTCCTGGCGCCAGGCACCTATACTCCGCGCCCAGGTTTTACTGAGATTTCAAAGAGGAACGGCGTGGCGCAGGCACCGGAAAGCGGGACTGCTGAACACCTGCCCCTGCCCACCGGCGGGGCCGCGGACTTCGTTCTGCGGCTCGTGGCGGTGGCGCTCACCTACTTTGTGCTCGCGAAGGCCGGATTGGGGTTGGCCTCCGTGCATCCCGCGGCGTCTCCCATATGGGCGCCGAGCGGGATCGCTCTCGCCGCGCTGCTCGTTATAGGAATTCGCGCCTGGCCCGCGATTCTCGCAGGCGCGTTCTTCGCCAACCTCACGATCCTGGATGCGCCGCTCGCCGTGGCGGTCGCCGCCGGCAACACACTTGAAGGCGTGGTGATGGCGTTGCTGCTCGCGCGCTTCTGTGGCGGCGCCCAGACCTTCGATCGCCCGGCACGCATCGCGGCCTTTTCCGTGGTGGCGCTGGCGTCGGGCACCATGCTCGGCGCCACTATCGGGGCCGGTTCGCTGTGTCTGTTTGGCGCGGCGGCTTGGGACAGTTTCGCTTCCATCTGGGCCACGTGGTGGCTGGGAGATTCCGCTGGGACTCTAGCGGTGACTCCGGTCGCTGTCCTGTGGGTGCTCAGCCGGCGCGCCAAGGCGCCATGGCTGAGCACCGAAAGCCTGGCGGTGTTCGCGAGCGCCGTGATTGTCGGGCTGCTCGCCTTCAGCCCCGTGTTTCAGCACAGCTTTGTGCGTATTCCGATTGCGTTCCTGTGCATCGTGCCGTTGTTCACGGCCGCGCTTCACCTCGGGCAACGCGACACCGCCACCACGGCTTTGATCCTGTCGTTGTTCGCGATTTGGGGGACAGTCAGCGGTGTCGGCCCGTTCGTCCAGCCGGGCGCGGGCACGCTCAGCAACTCGTTCCTGCTGCTCCTGACCTTCATGACCAGCGCCATGGTGCCGTCGCTGGCCCTGGCGGCCGAAGTCACGCAACGCCGCCGCGCGGAACAGGATCTGCGCCGGCAAGGCGGCGAACTGCGCGCGGTATTCCGCCAGGCCATGGTCGGCATCGCCGAATGCGACCGGGACGGGCTCTTGCTGTCGGTGAACGACAAGCTGTGCGATATGACCCGCCGCACCGAGGCCGAACTGCTCGGCACGCGCCTTGGGGATCTGACCGATTCCGAGGATGCCGCGCGCGAAGCGCCGCTCTTCGCCGCGGCCCGCGAGCGGGGCGAGGGATACGCCATCGAGAAGCGCATTATCTGGCCGGACTCCACGCCGCGCTGGATGCGCGGCACGGTAACGCCGGTCGTCGATGGTGACGGGCGCGTTAGCCGTATCGCCATCATGTGCGAGGACATCACCCAGCGGCACGACGAGGAGGAGCGCCAGAGGCTGTTGATGCTGGAGCTCAATCATCGTGTGCGCAACAATCTCGCCACCATCCAGGCGATCGCGCGCCTGACGGCCCGCGGTAACGCCACCAAGGCGGAGTACGTGGAATCCCTGCAGGGCCGCATCTCATCGATGTCGCGGATCCACAGCCTGCTGACGCGCGAGCGCTGGCAAGGCGCAAATCTGCAAGACATCGTGCGCGACGAACTCAGCAGCTACTCGCGGCTTGAGGGGGTGTCGTTCGACGGCCCGATGATCACGCTCGGCACCCGCCACGCCCTCGACCTTGCACTGGTGATCCATGAACTTTCCACCAATGCCGTCAAGCATGGCGCGCTCTCCACGCCCGCGGGGGGCGAACTCAAGATCAATTGGCGCTATGAGCTGGTGCAGGGTGCCCCGCACCTCAAATTGCGCTGGGAAGAAAGCGGCGGCCCGACGGTGGCCGCACCGTCCAAAAAAGGCTTCGGCATCTACCTGATCGAAAGCGCCCTGTCGGGTGGCGGCACCAAGGTGTGGCTGACATTCCCGGAGACCGGCGTGGTTTGTGTCATCGACATGCCGATGGTGCGCAGCGAGGCGGAATCCACGGCCCCGGCGCCGGCGTTGTCTCCGTCACCCGCGCCGGTATTCGCCGCCAAGTCATCGGCGACCCGCAAAGCCGATCGGCGCCGGGTTCTGCTGGTGGAGGACGACCCGGTGCTGGGCTTCGAGTTGCAGAGCGCGCTCGCCGACTCCGGCCTCGATGTCATCGGCCCCGCCCGCACGCTGGCGGAGGCCCTGACGCTGGCTGCCGATAAAAGTATTGCCGCGGCGGTGCTCGATATTCATTTGGGCGGCGTGATGGTCTTCCCGGTGGCCGAGTACCTTCGCAGCCGCGGCCTGCCGATCCTGTTCATCACAGGGTACGACATCGCCACGGTGGCGCCGGAGCCCTTGCGCAATGCGCCCGTGATGCAGAAGCCGGTCAGCGCGGACGCCCTCGTGGGGCGCATCCGCGCGCTCATGGACGCCGCTTAAGCCTGCCGCGGCTTCCGCAAGGAGAACCAGCCGCCGATGACCAATCCCATCGCGCTCCAGGCCAGCTCGCGGGCCCGGCGCGCCAGTGCAATGGCTATGCCTACTTCCGGCGCGCCGGTGAGTGCGCCGCCCAGCAGCGCGATGGCCCCGTCCTGGAAGCCGAGATGGGCCGGGATAAAGAAGCTCACCGAGCGGGCGATGGAGACGATGCCCTCGATCAGCCAGGCGTCGGTGAAGCTGATGGGATGGCCCAGCAGGCGGAACAGGATGAACATTTCCACCGCACCGAACATCCAGGTCACGAAGGCAAGGACGTAGGACGCAGCGAACCGGCGCGGGCTTTCGCGCATGAAAAAGAACAGCCGGCCTTCGATGTCCTCCATTACCCGCAGCGCCTGGTCGAAGCGGCTCCAGCGGCTGCGCTCCAGCCGGGCGTGCAGGGCCGCGAGCAGACGGCTGTGCAAGGCCACCAGCACCAGGATCATGAACCCCGAGATGACGATGCTGGCGACCAGGATGATGCGCTCCAACGCCGGCGGCAGCAGGTGCCGCGAGATCAGCACGCCCACCGCCACCAGCAGGAACGGCACTTGCGCCAGGCTGTTGACGGTCTGGATCAGCAGTAGCGAGGCCGAGCCCTCGGTGTAGGAAACGCCGTAATGGCGTTTGAGCAGCATTGCCTTGACGGGCTCGCCGCCAAAAGAGCCGAATGGGGTGAGGACATTGAGGGCCTCGCCCACCATCTGCACCAGCCAGATCCGCCACAGCCACAGCGCGGTGGGCGGCAGGCTGCGGAACATCAGCAGCCAGGAGATCACGTCTGCGATGAAGCCGATGCTGAAATTGGCGAGGACCGCGGCCACGCCCGCGGCGCCCAGGCGGCCGAGGATCGTGGTTACCGCGCCGAAGTCGCTATCGTGCAGGATCCAGGCGAACAGCGCCGCGCCGCCCAGGAAAGCGGCGATCTTGAAAAAAGCCATCAGGCGGCCGAGGATTTTTGGGCCCGCACCCAGGCCAAGGTGTGGTCGAGCCCTTCGCGCAAATCAACCTTCGGCGTGAAGGCCAGCAACGCGGTCGCCCGGTCCATGGTGGTCACCGAGCGGCGGATATCGCCGGGGCGCGCCGGTTCGTATTTCACGACCGAGCGGGATTGGGCGAGCGCCAGGATCGTGCGCGTGATCTCGTTGATGGTTACTTCGACGCCGGTGCCGATATTGATGATGGCGCCGTCGGGCTTGGGTGAGAACAAGGACGTCACCACGGCGTTGGCGACATCGGTGACGTAGACGAAGTCACGGGTCTGCTCGCCATCGTCGAAGATGGTGATCTGGTCGCCGGCCACGGCGCGGTCGAGGAAGATCGAGATGACACCCGAGTACCAGCTCGACGGGTCCTGGCGCGGGCCATAGACGTTCATGAACCGCAGCGCGGTGAACTTCAGACCGTAGAGGCGGGTGTAGTAGTCGAGGTAAATCTCGACCGCCAGTTTATCGATGCCGTAGGGGGACGCCGGACGGGCGGTTGAGTCTTCCGACACCGGCACCGGCGCGTCGTCGTCATAGACCGCCGAGGACGAGGCAAAAAACACTTTGGCGACCTTGTTGCGCCGCGCGTATTCCAGGATCCGGGCCGTGCCCGCGAGGTTGACCTCGATGTCGGTGACCGGATCGTCCATGGACACCGGCACCGCGGTTTGGGCTGCGAAATGGGCGATTCGCTGGATCGGCCCGAATTTCGCGACCGCGGCGGCGAGCGGCTCCGCGAGGTCCTTGGTGATGTCGCCACCGACGAAGGCGAAGCGCGGGTCGGCGTCCCACTGGGCGAGGTTGGCCATATAGCCGGTGCTCAGATTGTCGAGCACTGAGACTTTGCAGCCCAGGCTCATGAGCAGGTCAACGGTGTGGCTGCCGATGAAGCCGGCGCCGCCGGTGACCAGCACGTGTGTTCCTTGGGGGGTGCCTGCGATGTCGGCGGGGAGCGTCAAGGGGCCGTCGCTTTCACGGTGAGGGGCAATTCGACCCCATCGCGGGGCACGATTTTGCCGTCCTTGGTAAGGCCGAAACGGTGGCCGCGCCACACGAATGTGCGCCGCGTCAGGGCGATATACCAGGAGGCCAGAGCCAGGAGATCGCGCAGCGGCAGAAGCCACAACGCGCGCAGGCCTTCCCGGTCATTCAGATAGCGCGCGGAAATCGCCGCCGCGGTGCCGAGGCGCATGGTGAGCGCCGCCGCCAGCACATCCAGCCCCACCATATCGAAGCCGCGCACGGCGGCGTACAGCACGGCGAAGGGTACGGCGCGGGTAAGGATGGTGAGCGCGAAGCCTACCGGGTTGGCCGCCCAGGTGTTCTGGTCCCAGTAAATCTGGTGATGCCACCAGGTAGAGAAGGTGGGGTAGTCGGCCAGCACCTCGACGATATGCGGCGAAAGATGCATGCGCTTGCCGAGGCCGATCAGGCGCCGGCCGAGTTCATAGTCCTCGACCAGGTAGTCACCCAACGCCGCCATGCCGCCGATGGCTTTGAGATCGGCCGCACGGAAGGCCACCGAGGCGCCGAGGCAGAAATTGGCCGCGCCCGTGACCGCGGAGAAGATGATGCTGGGCACGAAATCGGCGTTGAGGCTGAGAACCTCGAACTTCTCGAACCAGCGCGTGGCGGCGACACTGCGGTAGAGCGTGCAGACGTAACCCACCGTGTGATCTTCAAGCGGCGCGACCACGGCGGACAGGTAGTCCGGCGCGAGGCGCACGTCGCTGTCGCTGATGATCAGGATCTCGTGGCGGGCCTGCTCCAGCGCGTTGACCAGGTTCTGGACCTTGCCGTTGACCACCGGCTCGCTGGGTTTCACCACCAGGGTGATGCGGTCGGGGTATTCCTGGGCGAGACGCTGCAGGAGGGGCAGGGCGGGATCGGTCGTGCGCTGCACGCCGATGACAATCTGGTAGTCGGGGTAGTCCTGGCGGCACAGGCTGAGGAGGTTTTCCTCCAGGCCCTTGTCGAGGCCGTAGACCGGCTTCAACACGGTGACGGGCGGTTTGTAGCCGGACGCCCGCACCGGCGCGGCCATGAAGCGCGCCGCCGCCCACACGCACAGCAGACAGAACACCGTGCCGCCGGCGACGGGGATCAAAAGCAGGATTTGGATGATGGAAACGAGGTCCAAAGTTTCCTCCGTCTGTCATCATCCGGTTTGGCGGCGGAAGGGCGCCTTTATGAAATTGGCGCCTTCCGCGCCCGGGTGATCCATATCTCATCCGTACAACGGGCGTTGCACCTGCCGAGGCATGGATTGCCCGGACAAGCCGGGCAATGACAGCGTGTTTTTGAGTTAGGCGGCGTTCTGTTCGCGGTTTTCGCGCTTGCCGAGGAACTTCACGAACTCAACACCCTCACGCAGGCGGCGCTTCATCATGTCCCAGTCGGTCAGCATCTCGGAGGTGATCTCCCAGATCTTGCCGGGACGGAAGTAGTACTGCTTGTAGAACTCGCCCAGACTTTCGAAGATTTCCTCGTGGGAAAGGTGCGGGTAGCTGATGGAGCTGACCTGGATGCCTTCTTCGGCCACCAGGCGCCCGCCCTTGTCTTCTTCCATCAGCCAGCCGTTCTGTTTGGCCTGGTTGTAGAGGAAGGTGCCGGGATAGGCCGCGGCCAGCGAAACCTGCAGCGTGTAGGGGTTCACTTCCTTGGCGAAAGCGATGGTTTCCTTGATGGTTTCCTTGGTCTCGCCGGGCAAGCCGACGATGAAGGTGCCGTGGATCTTGAGGCCGAGTTCGTGGCAGTTCTTGGAGAACTCGCGCAACTGCTCGATGCGCATGCCCTTCTTGATGTTGTGCAGGATCTGCTGGTTGCCGGACTCATAGCCGCACACCATCAGGCGCATGCCGTTGTCCTTGAAGATCTCCAGCGTCTTGCGCGGCACGTTGCCCTTGGCGTTGCACGACCACATGACGCCGAGTTTGCCCAGGCCCTTGGCGATGGCTTCGGCGCGGGGCACGTCGTCGGTGAAGGTGTCGTCGTCGAAGAAGAACTCCTTCACCTGCGGGAAGTATTCCTTGGCCTTGGCGATTTCCGAAACCACATGCTCGACGCTGCGGGTGCGGTAGACATGTCCGCCGATGGTCTGGGGCCACAGGCAGAACGTGCAGCGCGACTTGCAGCCGCGGCCGGTATAGACCGACAGATACGGGTGGTTGAGGTAGCCGATGAAGTAGTCCTCGATCACCAGATCGCGTTTGTAGACGTCGACCACGTGCGGCAGCTCGTCCATGTTTTCCAACAGCGCGCGGGGCTTGTTGCGCACGATCTGGCCGTTCGCACGGTGAGTAAGGCCGTCGATATCGGCGTAGTCATGGCCTTCGGCGACTTCCTTGCAGGTGAAATCGAATTCGCTGCCGGCGACCCAGTCGAGGGCGGGCGCGAGCTTCATGGACTGATAGGGGTCCACCGCCACATGCGCGCCGACCATGCCGATCTTGAGCTTCGGGTTGCGGTCGCGCAGCGCCGCCGCGAATTTCGCGTCGGAGCGGAACGACGGCGTCGAGGTGTGCATGACGATGAGTTCGTAGTCGTCCGCCATGGGCAGAACCTGTTCCACCGTCAGGTCGCGGGCGGGCGCGTCCACCAGCTTGGAGCCGGGCACCAGGGCCGCGGGCTGCGCGAGCCAGGTGGGGTACCAGAACGAGCGGATCTCGCGCTTGGCCTGGTAGCGGGAGCCGGCGCCGCCGTCGAAACCTTCGAAGGAGGGCGGATTGAGGAACAGCGTCTTCATCATGAGGATATTCCCTAGAGCGGGTGTTTGTTCGTTTTTATCAGAAACGCAGCAGCCACGGCAGTTCTTCGAGCACCGAACCGATGGAATCGAGGTTTCCCTTACGGCCCAGGGCCTTGAAACCTTCACCCACCTTGCCTTGCTTGAACGCCTGGTAGGAATCGTGCACCGACACACCGATATGGTGCATCACGCTCGAATCCCGGTAGCAGTCGATCATGCACTTGGTGCAGCCGTCGCGCACCAGCTTGGTCTCGTCGAACTCGCTGATGTGGCACATGGGCTCGGCCCAGTTGTGGCACCGCCACATCATCAGATTCCAGTCGAGGTAGAAGTACTTGTAGCCGCCGAGGCAGGGGAACTTCTGCTCGCCGCCGACGATATAGCGCTTCATCTCTTCGATGGAGGCCGACGGGTTCAGCACCTGCATTTTGGACTTGAGCGCCTTGACCTTGTCGAAGGCGGCGATCAACTCGTCCTTGGTGTAATTGACCAGGTCCGAGGTGGAGTAGCCGAGGAAGTTGGATTCCAGCCCGGTCAGCGGGTAGGAGAACGTCACCGACGCGAAGCCCAGGTCTTCGACAAAAGCTGGCAGGGCGTCGTAGTCCACCAGGCGGCTCATGGTCACGGAGGCGGTGGAGTGGACGCTGAGCTCCTTGAACAGCTTGTTAGCGGCCTTGATCTTGTCGCACACGCCGGGGAGCCCGCGGTTCTTCTCATGGGCTTCGACCGTTGCCGCGTCGACCGAGATGATGAAGCTGGAGATGCCGGCTTCGTGCAGGGCACGGAGTTTGTCGGGTTTGAACAGGCCGGCGTTGGACACCAGCATCACCTTCATGCCCAGGCCATGGGCGTGGCGGGTGAACTCGAGCAGGTTCGGATGCAGCGTCGGTTCGCCGCCGGTGAACAGCAGGTAGCGGATGCCGTTGCGGAACATCGTGTCGATGGCCTTGAGGCCCTCTTCACGGCCGGCGAAAATCCACTTGTCCTTGGGGAAGCTCTCGCGCGCGAAATTGCAGAAACCGCAATTGGCGTTGCAGGCGTTGTTGAGCGCGAATTGAGCGAAGCCGGGCCCGCCCTGTTCGAACACCAAGCGCAGGTTATCCAAGGCGCGCGTCTTCGGCGGTTGGGGCTTGCCCGGTCCGTCGGCCGCAACGCGCAGTGTCATCGTCTGGTCCATGGCGGGCATGTCTAACCGATTATCCCCTGGCGCACCTTATGGATTTCCCCGGCCGGGCTTTGACTAAGAGCAACCCGCAGCCATGGTTTGGCCGCGCCGGTCGCGTTTAATCGTGGAAAAGCCTATAATTGCCAATATTTTGCAATGCAGTACAGGCCCAAACCTGGGAATCAGCCATGTTTCGCACACTCTTGATCACCCTGGCCCTTTTTGGGCTTAGCGCCACCCAGGCCCCGGCCGGCGACGTCGGCCCCGCGACGGCGGCGGTGGAGCGGTTTCATGGGGCGCTTTTCGCCAATATGAAGGACGGCAAAGCCCTGGGTTTCGAAGGCCGCAAGCAGAAGTTGGAGCCGGTTATCAAGGACACCTTTGACCTGACGGCCATGGCACGGGTGTCCACCGGCGCCGCTTGGACCAAGATGCCCGAGGACGAACGGTCGAAGGTCGTCGCCGCCTTCACCGACTGGACCGTGGCCAGCTATGCCGCCAACTTCAAGGAATGGGACGGCGAGGCCTTTGTCACCAAGGGCGCCAAGGACGACGGGAAGGGCAACACCATGGTCGAGACCGTGCTGACCCTCAAAAACGCGGCGCCGGTGGCGTTCACTTACCGGATGCGGGAGTCCGCCGGCGCCCCCAAGGTGGTCGACATCTTTCTGGACGGCTCCGTCAGCCAGATGGCCATGCACCGCAGCCAGTTTGCCGCGGCGCTGTCCGCGGGCGGCACCGCGAACCTGCTGAAGCACATGGAAGACCTGACGGCGAAGGCGAAAGCTGGCGCTTAGGCCTTTTCGGGTGCCGGCCCCAGCAGCGCGGGCAGCAGCACTAAGGTGGCGAGCAGGGTATAGCCCAACGACATGGCGAGAAGCTCGCCCATGGCCGATGTGCCGGGATGCTTGGAGAGCGCCAAGCTTCCAAACGCAGCGGCGGTGGTGAGCGCGCTGAACAGCATGCCGCGCCCGGCGGGCGACGACAGCAGCAGGCCTTCGCCCTCGCGCCAGGCGGTCACGAAATAGATCGGGAACGTCACCCCCACGCCCAACAGCAGCGGCAGGGCGATGATATTGGCGAAGTTCAAGGCAAAGCCCGTGACCGCGCAGGTACCTAGGGTCAGCAGCGCCGCGAACACCAAAGGCGCCAGAACACGCAGCACGTCACTCAGCCGCCGCACGACCGCGAACAGCAGGAGCGTAATGGTGATCAGCGCCAGCGCCGCGGCGGTGGCAAAGGCATTGGTGACCACCACGCCGCTTTCATAGATCGCCACCGGCGCACCCACGGCGTCGGGCGCGACACTACGGACCGCCATCAGGAATTGCGCGAGATTGCTGGCGTTGGATCCGGCGGCGGCCGGGAAGGCCTGCACGCGGTAACGGCCGTCCTTGGAAATGAAGGTGGCGCGCAAGTCCTCTGGGATATCGGCGATGGTCACAGGCCCGGCGCCGAGCGCGGTTTTCAAGGGCGCGATAGCATCATCGAACCCGCCCAGCAGGCCCATGGAGACCGCGTCGATTCTTTCCGGCGCCGCGGCGAGCCGGTCCAGCAGGGGCGCTATGCGCGTGGCGGCATCGCGCAAAGCCCCGGCGGCGTGCGGAGCCGCGAGATAAGCCTTGGCGCTGCGGCTAGCGGCTTCCGCGGCCGCGGCAAGGTCCGCGGTGGAGGGCGCGGGCTTGGCCGGCGCGCTGCCGTCGAGCGCCGGGCCCAGCAAACCGGCGAGATCGCTCAAGGTGGTGAGCTTGTCTTCCTGGTCCGCGGGTACCAAGTCGGAAATGGTGATGACATGGGCGACCTCCGGCAGGGCGGAGAGCTTCGCGGCGACCGTCTTGGCGGCCTCGGGATCGGCCACCAGGACGCTGAGGGTGTTGGGATTGACCAGGGGGTCATCCATGAGTTCCAAAGCCGTGGCCATGGACTCGGTGCTCGGATCCTTGAGCTTCAAGGGGTCGAAATCGAACCGCAGGCGCGGCAGCGCCCCAAGCGCCAGGACCGCCAGAACCACACACCCCGCTATCACGGCGCCCCGCCGTGCGATCAGCCGCCGGTTAAAGGGCTCCGCCCAGGCATAGCCGATGCTGCCTTTCTCCGGCGCGGGCCGCAGGAGGCGCAGCAGGGCCGGCAACAATGTGAAGCTCAACACCACCGCCACGATCATGCCCCCGCCGGCGATCACGCCGAGCTGGGCGACCCCGCGATAATCCGTGGGCAGGAAAGAGAAGAACCCGAGCGCCGTGGCGGCGGCGGCCAGCAGCAGCGATTTGGCCATGGCGCCACCGGCGGCATCAAGCCCTTCATTGAGGGCGTTGTCGGATGGCTCGCGCGCGCGGCGTTCGGCCCGGTAGCGCATGCAGAACTGAATCGCGAAATCGACGGCGATGCCGACGAACATCACCGCGAAGGCCACCGATATCAGATTGAGTTCGTGCACCGAGATGGCCGCCCAGCCGATGGTCATGACCAAGCCGGCGAGCAGTGTGATCAACGTGGCGCCCACCACGCGCAGAGAGCCCAGCGCCAGCAGGAGCAGGAGCGCCACCAGCACCACCGACACCACCCCGGCAACGCCGGTGCCTTCGGCCACGGTGGCGAACTCTTCGTCGGCCAGCGGGATTTGGCCGGTGAGGCGCACGCGGTAGCCGTTCTCGGCCGTGAGGCCGAGGTCGCGCGCGCTGGCGCGAATGAAATCCGAGGCCTCGCCGCCATGCTCCAGCGCGGTGAAGTCGAGCTTAGGCTGCGTCACCACCATGGCCCGCGCGCTCTGACCGGGCGGGGCGAGGGCGCCGAACAAGGCCGCCCAGGCGATGGATTTTCTCTGCCCGGCCAGCGCGGCCTCGATCACGTCCGCGGTCTGCTGAACCGCGGGCGCGAGCCCTTCGGCCCCAGGTGCGCCTTCGGCCGCGCCCGTGAACCCCAGCTCGAACAGGCGGAACAAGCCCCGGGCGTTGCGGTCCGTGGCGATGGACGCCAGCAACGGCTGGGCCTCCGCCAGCTTGTTTGACAGATCGCTTAGCTCGTCGGCGGAGAGATAGAGGAGGCCGTTTTTCTGGAAGAATGGGCCGCCGCCGGGCGTTGTCACGGAACTGAACAGGTCGGCGCGCGGGCTGAGCTTCGCCGCGAGTTTCTGTCCGGCTTGCTCCGCCAGCATGGCCGAGGGCGCGTCCACCACCGCGACGATCACGTCGACTTCGCCGGGGAACTGGGCGTCGAACGCCTTCTCGGCCGCCCGGAACGGCACATCGTTGTCGAACAGGGCCTCGATATCGGTGTTGATGGAAAGCAGCGTGGCGGCTGCCAGGATCGACAAAGCGAGCACCACGCCGGTCGCAGCGACCACGGTCCACGGCGAACGCCGGCAAAAGCTGACAATATTGCGTGCGAAGGAAGACAGCATAGCGAGGGTTATACCCTCGCCATGAGACAGGCTTAAGACTTAATAGCCGTCATCTGCAGACCAATCCGCGTGCCAGCGCGGATCGGATGCCGCGCCTTTGCGTTTGAAGCGAATGTCCGTCGACACCCGCATCATGTCGATCTGGGTATCGGTGGAGGCGTGCACGATTGACGGCGAGTGGATAACGATATCTCCCGCCTTGAAATGGGTGGTCAGCCAGCGGCGGCCGGTCTGGTCGGACAACCACTTGAGGTCGTGGGTGATGGGGCGCGCGTCGTGGGTGCGGTCCGTGGGCGCGTCGTGTTTGCGCATTTCGGCTTCGAGACCGGGGTCCTTGTGGGAACCGTCGAGGTACAGCAGCGCGCCGGCTTCCACCGGGCAGTCGCCCAGCGGCACCCAGATGGTGACCAGGTCGGCGGCCACGCCCTCGATATAGGTTTTGTCGAGGTGGGCGCGCGAAGCGCCTTTGCGGCCTGGAATAAAGTGGCGCAGCGGCGTGCGGCGGACCTTTTCGGCTTCCTCGCCGAACACCGCCTCGGCGATTTCACGGAACACCGGAAGGCTAGTGAAGCCGCGGAATACTTCGCCGCGCACGAAATCGTGAGCCGGGTGGCCTTTGAGCCCATGGTTGGGGAGCGCGGGCATGGTGCCCGCGAATTCGCCCCGGCGCATGTCGCCGTCTTTGCACATCTCAGGACCGAACAGCCCGAGATAGGCGGCGCGAATGTCCCACACCGTCTCCGCCGGCAGAGCGCCGCGCAGCAACACATAACCGTCATCGTGATAGCGCGCGCGAATATCCTCCAACGCCGAGGGGTTGGTTTCCCGCAGTGCGCCAAAGTACTGGGACGTGTATGGAATGGGGCTGCTGTTAGACGTCAGCGTCGCAGTCACAAAATCCCCCGAGCCGTGTATCTTGTTGTGCTTGTTGTAATTTTGGCGTCATCCTATCGGCGACCGCTGGGAAATCAAGGGTTCGTGTCACCCAGGGGACAGGAGTGTTGCCGTTCTACATCAGGTCTGAAAACCCCACGGTTTTCAGTCCTTTATCGCGTAAGGCCGACGCAACCTCAGGACTGAGTAGCGCCTCAAGTTCCCCCAAACGATCGTATCCGGGCGCCTGCGCCTCCAAGTCCGGCGTGCCGCGGCTCGCCGGATGAAAGTAAAATTCGGTCACGCCGTCCTGGAGGTGAGTCAAAGCCGCGGTCACCTTGCCGGCCGTGAGATGACCCGTCGTGGCCATCCCGACCAGCACATCGTTATGGCGAATGCCGGCGGCCCGGAGCCGGGCGCGGAGCAAGGCCAGCCAGGGCGTCAGCAGCCCTGCCGGCGGCTCCCACGGCAGACGCATCGGCGGCGCGCCAAAGTCGCGTGCAACCCGCATAATAATCCCCAGCACCGTTGGATGCAGATGCATGTGGTTGTGGGCATTGACGTGATCGAGCTTGATCCCGGTGGCGCGGAAGGCTTCGAACTGGGCGCGGATCTCGCGCGCGAGGTCGCGGCGCGCGGCCGGCGAAAAGAACCAGTGCACCCCCGCTGTCACCAGATTTCGCGGCAACATGCCTTGCGCGTCCGCCAGTGTCGGGATCTCCACCCGGGGCAGCAGCGCCTTGCCGTCGGCCACGGTCACATGCAGGCCGACGCGCAACGACGGCAGGCGCCGCGCGCGCGCCACCGCATCGCCCGCGGCGGGCGCGCCGACCATCAAGCTGGCGCAGCTCAGCACGCCGTGAGTGTGGGCGGTTTCCACGGCTTCGTTGACCTCAGGCGTCAGGCCGAAGTCGTCGGCGGTGAAGATCACCTGCTTCATGGTGTGCGGAGAGGTTGTCTCGGGTGGGACGTTGGTTTACGCAGAACACAATAGCGGGGAACCAGGCTTCTTGCATACATGACCGCCCTTGTCACAGGCGCCACCGGATTTATCGGCTCCGCGGTCGCGCGGGCGCTGCTCGCCCGCGGCGATACCGTACGCGTGCTGGCGCGGGCCGGCGGCGACCGGCGCAACCTCGCCGGCCTCGACATCGAGATCGTCGAAGGTGATCTGCGCGATCCGGCCGCGCGCGCGCGGGCCACGGCGGGCATCTCCAGCCTCTACCACGTGGCGGCCGATTACCGGCTGTGGGTGCCCGATCCCGCGGCCATGTACGCGACCAACGTCGAAGCCACCTCCGATCTCTTACGCCGGGCCGCCGACGCCGGCGCCGGGCGCATCGTTTACACCTCCAGCGTCGCCACGCTCGGGATTCCAAAAGACGGCAGTATCGCCGACGAGACCAGCCCGGTGGACCTGGCTGAGATGGTCGGCCCCTACAAGCGCTCCAAGTTCCTGGCCGAGGACGCGGTGCGGGCGCTGGCAACGGAAGGCTTGCCCATCGTCATCGTTAATCCCTCCGCGCCCGTGGGGCCGCGCGACGTGAAGCCGACCCCAACCGGGCGCACGGTCCTCGAAGCGGCGGCGGGGCGCATCCCGGCCTTTGTCGATACCGGCCTCAACATCGTGCACGTTGATGATGTCGCGGCGGGCCATGTGCTTGCCCACGACAAGGGGGGGGTGGGGGAGCGCTACGTCCTGGGCGGGGAGGACATGACTCTTGAGCAGATTCTGGTCCGCATCGCGGCGCTGACGGGGGGACGCGCGCCCAAGATCAAGCTGCCGGTCGGCGCGATCCTGCCCATCGCTTATGCCGCGGAGATGTTCGCCAAGCTGTTCCGCACGGGCGAACCTTTTGTCACCGTCGATGGCGTGAAGCTGGCCAGGAAGCGGATGTTCTTTTCCAGCGCCAAGGCGGTGCGCGAGCTTGGCTATGCCGCGCGCCCGGTCGATGAAGCCTTCAAGGACGCCATCGCCTGGTTCAAGGCCTCTGGCGCCCTGAAGTGACAAAAGAAAACGGCAGCCCCGATATCCGGCGCCGCCGTTCGCAAAGATCATTGCTGTTTCCGCCGGCCCTTGAGAAAGGCCTGGAGGGAAGAGGGGGGCTCAGAGCATTTTCCGATGAGGTGGATGCCGGTTCATCGCAGAAAATGCGACCAAGTCAGGACTAGCCCGCCTTCAGGTTCGCCGCCGCGGTCTTGCCGCGTTCGGTCACCAGGTCGTAGCTGACGCGCTGGCCTTCAACGAGGGTATCCATGCCGGCGCGCTCAACGGCCGTGATGTGCACGAAAACGTCCTTGCCGCCGTCGCTCGGCTGAACGAAACCGTAACCCTTCACCTTGTTGAACCACTTCACAGTTCCAGTCGCCATTTCTCAGTCTCCGTAAGATGCCTATTGCGCAAATTGCTGCGCAAACGGCGCGCAGCGTCCGACAACCAATGGTTTGGATGTGACTTGAGGGAGCGCCCCCAGGGACAGGGCCGAGGGCCAAAGGACTGGTGGTGCTGGCAAGGTCAGGCCAAAAATCGATTGCCCAAGAATGAGGCCTCGGAGGCCTTGTAAAGTCAAGAAACTTCAGGCAGGCGTGCATATCGGCAGGCCGCGTTTGCCGCGGCCGGGGCAGGCGTTTTTGGGCCGCCTCCCGCGCGGCGGTTGCGGGGCGCGGCGGGTGATACAAAAGTTAACGGCCGCACCCCTTTGGAGTCGCGGCGCAAATGCCCAGCGACAGGGCGAGGGAAGCGGCCGTTGGAAAAAACTCTTAACGTCATCGATATCACCCGCGCCGGCGTCGAGGTGGGACTGACGGACCTCGGCCGCGGCGGCGATCCGTTGGCCTATGCGCGTGTTCCCGGCGAGTCGCCGCTCATCCTGGCGGCGCCGGTGTTTCTCAACCGCACCGAATTCGCGGCGGTGTTTCCGTCGGGCGCCGCGCGCCGGAGCGAGGACGTCATCTGCGCGGTGCAGGACTGTTTTCTGCTGGGGCCGTTCGGCGCGGTGGTGCTCCCCACGGGGCAATTGCTGCGGCAGTCGGTCATCAATCTCGACGGCGATGCGCTGCAATACAGCCTCGCGCAGTTCACCGGCCAGTATCCGGGCGCGCATATTCCGTGGAGCAGCGCGGAAGCGCCGGTGTTCGCGGTCAACAGCTACGCCACCAACAACTACTTTCATTTCATGATCGACAGTCTCGCCAACTTGCACTGGCGCGCGCGCGTTCCCGGTGCGGCGGACATGAAGTGTATCATTTCGGGCTACGGTCCCGCGGCCGAGGCGACGTTGCCGTTCATTCCGTCCGCTTACGCCGCGATGGGATCCGGGATCGGGGCGCGGCAGGCCTTTGAAGGCACTCTCATGTTCTGCCGGTCACTGGTGTTCCCGCGCCGCATCACCGGCGCGGACCCCGCGCGGATCGCCTGGCTGCGGGGGAGTTTCGGTGTCACCGATACATGCGGCCCCGACAAGCTCTACATCGCCCGCGGCGATGCCCAGCGGCGCCGGATCGTGAACGAACGCGACATCATCGCGCATCTGGAAAAACGCGGATTCCTATGCGTCACGCCCGGCGCGCTCCCGGTGCGCGATCAGGCCGCGCTGTTCGCCCGCGCGCGGGTGGTGGTGGGGCCGCATGGGGCGGGGCTCGCCAACTGCGCTTTCATGGGCCCCGGCGGCGCGCTGGTGGAACTCACCCACACCGGCCGCGTGGTCGGCACCTATCATGAACTCGCGGGCGCCGCGGGGCTCGCTTACGGCGTGGTGGTCGGTGAGACCCGGGGCGACGCCCGTCAGCCGATCCTCGCCGACTTCGCGATCGACATCGGCGAACTCGAAGCGGCGATCGCGGCCGCCGAACGGAATATCTAACCGAAGCTCTTCAGCGCCGGCGCGGCGATCAGGCGCGCGGCCGGCAATTGCAGGGTCACGATGGTGCCCTCGCCGCGGCGGCTGGCCAGCGACAGCGACCCGCCGTGAAGTTTCATCATCTGGTCCGCGAGCGGCAGACCAAGCCCTGTGCCGCGCACAAGGCGGCGCTCGCTGTCCCGGCCTTGCACAAAGGGCTTCAGCACTTCCGCCAATTCGTCCTCGGAAACGCCAACCCCCGTGTCGGCAACGACAATCGCCAAACCCCCGGCGTTGCGGCTGGCCTCTATTGATATACGTCCGCCCGGCGGGGTGAACTTCACGGCGTTGGACAGGATGTTGAGCAGCACCTGGTCAAGCTTGAGGGCGTCGGCCAGGACGTCAGGGAGCGCCGGTGCAACCGTAACGGCCAAGGTCAGCCCCGCGCTGTCCATGCCCTGGCGCATCAGGCGCGTGACGCGCTCGATAACCGCGGGAACGCTGACGGCTTCCTCGTCCAGCTCAAGCTTGCCCTCCTCGACTTTCGACAGGTCGAGAATGTCGTTGATGATCCCCACCAGATGCCGGCCGCTTTCATGAATGGCGCGCGCGAAGTCGATGTATTGCGGGTTGCCGACCGGGCCTTTGAACTGGTTATGGATCACTTCGGCGAAGCCGATGATGGCGTTGAGCGGTGTGCGCAGTTCATGGCTCATATTGGCGAGGAACCGTGACTTGGCGCGGTTGGCGGCCTCGGCCTTATAGGCCAGGTCGGCATTGGCCATGCGCAAACGCACGTTCTCGACAAAGGTGTCGTAACTGTAGCGCGCGGATAGCAGCATGCAGACCGCATAGACTGTGGTGCAGGCGTGGAAGATCGTGGGCACCTCGCCGGGCTGCAGGATGAACGCGATCCAGGGCGGGATCAGGCTGAAGGCGAGAAAGCCAATGAGCGCCGCGGGGATTGAGAACAGCATCATGGTGCCGCCGGACGCCATGCCGATCACCACCAGGCAGATCAGCAACTCGACATTGGGATCATGGACATGCGCCAGCAGCGCGGCCGCGAGCCCGCCCCACAGCGCGCCGAAGGCCAGCGACCAGATGCAGATGCGGGTGATGGTGGTATCGCTGACTGCTGAGGGGCGCCGCCGGTGGCGGTGCCGTAGCCAGAGCCACAGCTGCCAGGCGGCGACCATCTGGAAGGGCACGACCGCGGCCAGCAGCAGGGCGTGATTGACCGCCGGCCAAGCCGCGATCGCCAGCATCAGAGAATTTAAAGCGTGGGCACCCGCGGAAACCCCTTGCTGCCGGCCCATCAGGCGCAGGCGCTCAATATTGACCTCCCGTTCGATCTCGGGAGTGAGGTCGGGTTTCAGCCAGAGAGCGTGCCAGCGGGCCATCGGCAGTCTTACGGCTTAGTGGTTATCGGCCCATTAGAATGGATTTGGCGCACCGGCACAACTCGATGGGCGTACCGGCGCCACGCGCAATACGGGAGAATTGAAAATGTATGTGCAGGCCCCTGTAGAGGGGCGCGGCGGCTAAACGGCAGTACCGCCCACGGTCATCTGCGATATTTTCAGTGTCGGCTGCCCTACACCGCACGGCACGCCCTGGCCATCTTTACCGCAGGTGCCGATGCCGGGATCGAGCATCAGGTCGTTGCCGATCATGGTGACCTTGCGCATGGCTTCGGGACCGTTGCCGATCAAGGTGGCGCCCTTGACCGGCCGGCCGACCTTGCCGTTCTCGATCATGTAGGCCTCGGTCGCCGAGAATACGAACTTGCCCGAGGTGATGTCGACCTGGCCGCCGCCGAAGTTGACGGCGTAGAGGCCCTTCTTCACGGACTTGATGATCTCCTCGGGCGCCTTGTCGCCCGCCAGCATGAACGTATTGGTCATGCGCGGCATCGGGTGATGGGCGTAGGACTGCCGCCGGCCGCTGCCCGTGGGCTTCATGTTCATGAGCCGCGCGTTGAGCCGATCCTGCAGGTAGCCCACGAGAATACCGTCCTCGATCAATACATTGCGCTGGGTCGGCGTGCCTTCGTCGTCGATGGTGAGCGACCCGCGCCGGTCCGCGAAGGTGCCGTCGTCGATCACAGTGACGCCTTTGGCCGCGACCTGCTGGCCCATCAATGACGAGAACGCAGATGTCTTCTTGCGATTGAAGTCGCCTTCCAGGCCATGGCCCACGGCCTCATGCAGCAGCACGCCTGGCCAGCCGGGCCCGAGCACCACTTCCATTTCGCCGCCAGGTGCTTCAACGGATTCGAGATTCACAAGCGCCTGCCGCAAAGCTTCGTCCACGGCCGCTTTCCAAGTGCCTTCCTTCAGGAAGTCGCCGTAGGTCGAGCGCCCGCCCGTGCCATAGCTGCCGGTTTCCATGCGCTTGCCGTCGCCGACCACGATGGTGACGTTGAGCCGCACCAAGGGGCGGATGTCGGCCGCGGGCTGGCCGTTGGCGCGCACGATATGCACCGCCTGCCAGGAGCCCGAAAGCGACGCGCTCACCTGTTTGATTTTTGAATCCTTCCCGCGGGCATAGGCGTCGATGGCGGCCAGCACCGCGATCTTCTCGTCGAACGGGACCAGCGGCAGCGGGTTGGCATCGGTATAGAGCTGCTGGTTGGTGCCGATGGGCGGGGCGGCCAGGATGCCGCCGGTGCCGGTGCGCACGGCCTTCACGGTTTCGCCGGCGCGCGCGATGGCGTCCTCGCTGAAGGTGGTTGCGTGCGCGTAGCCCGTGGCCTCGCCCGAGACCGCGCGCAGACCAAAGCCCTGGGATGTGTCGAAGGATGCGTTCTTCACCCGGCCGTCGTCGAAGCTGAAGCTCTCGGACTGGCAGTATTCGAGGTAAAGCTCGCCGTCATCGCAGCCCTTGAGCGCATCGCCGACGATGCGTTCGACGTTCTTCTTTTCCATGCCGGTCTTGGTGAAGAACAAGCCTTCGGTGAGGGCGATGTCGGCCATGGATTACTCCGCGGGGCTAATAGACAGATTCAGGGACTCCTGCGTGCGCGCCGCCGGGCGCACCGCATAGGCGAAGCAGATGGAAAGCGTGAACAGCACCAGCGCGCCCATCTGATGGGTCAGGGCGAGGCCGAGCGGCACCACCATCACCAGTGTGGAAATGCCGAGCACGGCTTGGATCAACGCCATGACCATGAGCGCATGGCGCAACGCGTGAGCGCGGGCGGTGAGCGCGCGGTTGCGTCCGTAAAACCACGCGGCTGCGATCAGGCCCACCAGCGAGATCGCAAGGATGCGGTGCTGGAATTGCACCGTAGCGATGTTCTCGAACAGGTTCAGATACCAGGGCGACAGCGCCAGCCCGTCCGGCGGCGTCAGCTGGCCGTCCATGAGCGGAAAAGTGTTGTAGATCTTGCCGGCGTCGAGCCCAGCGACAAACGCGCCGGCCGCCACCACCAGCAACACCGCCGGGGGAATAAAGAGTGCGAGCCGCGCCATCGCCGGATCGTTCATGCGCTGCTGCGGGCGCGCCGCTTCCAGCTGATCCAGCGCCAGCCAAACGATGAATCCGTACAGCACAAAAGCGCTGACCAGATGCGCGGCCAGGCGGTACTGGCTGACGTCCGGGCGGTCCACGAGGCCGCTCGCCACCATGTACCAGCCGAGCACGCCCTGCAGTCCGCCAAGCACCAACAGCACGCCGAGCTTCCCGGCCAGCGGCCGGTCGATGGCGCGTCTGGCCACCAGCCACAGCAGCGGCAGGGCGACCGCAAAGCCGATGGCGCGGCCCCACAGGCGGTGCAGGTATTCCAGCCAGTAGATCGACTTGAAATCCTCGACCGTCATCCACGAGTTCTTTTTGGTGAACTCCGGCGAGGCTTGGTAATCGGTGAAAGCCGTACCCCATTCCATCTCGTTCAGGGGCGGAAGAACCGTCAGCGGCTCCCAATGCACCATCGATAGCCCTGACTCGGTCAGGCGCGTGGCGCCTCCGAGCATCACCATGACGGCGACCATGAGCGCGCAGACCATGAGCCAGGTCGCGATCATCCGGTGGGGGGCGGGGGAAGACATACCCAGGATGTAGGCCAGCGGCCCGGCGCTGGCAAGGCGGGCCAAGGGTTACATTTGCTTGCTATAACTTAAGGGTAGCGCCGGTTCGCAGCGGCCTTTAACCATACCGGCGCTGACCCGCGAAGGAGATCTGACATGCCCTGGTTCATCAGCTGGTTCACCGACATGACCGCCTGGAAGGCCATCGGCATCATTGGACAAATCGTGTTCGGATCGCGCTTCTTCGTGCAGTGGTGGGTGAGCGAGCGCGCCGGCCGCAGCGTGATCCCCGAGGCTTTCTGGTATCTCTCGATCGCCGGCGGGCTGATCACCATGGTCTACGCCTTTCACATTGAGGAACCGGTGTTCCTGCTGCCGCAGATCGCCGCGCTGGTGATTTACGGCCGTAATCTCCACTTGGTGAGGCGCGAGAAGCGCCAAGCAGCCGGCGGTTAAACCGCGCCCGGCGGGCGTAAATCCACGATTTTCACGCTCGCCCGCCTTGACTCTGCTGCGGGGGGCCATTACCTAGCTGGCACTCTACTTTCGAGAGTGCTAACAGGCTTGGCATTCTTTAGAAAAATCAATTGAATCAAGCGATAAGCAGGAGGAATTCATGAAGTTTCGGCCATTGCATGACCGGGTTCTGGTCAAGCGCGTCGAGTCCGACACCAAGACCAAGGGCGGCATCATCATCCCCGACACCGCTCAGGAAAAGCCGATGGAAGGCAAAGTGATCTCGGTGGGTTCGGGCGTCCGCGGCGAAGACGGCAAGCTGGTCCCGCTCGATGTGAAGAAGGGCGACCGCATCCTCTTCGGCAAGTGGTCGGGCACCGAAGTGAAAGTCGACGGGGACGACCTGTTGATCATGAAGGAAACCGACATCATGGGCATCATCGAGTAAGCCCTCCGAATTAAGACAAAGGATTAGAAGAACATGGCTGCCAAAGACGTAAAATTCGGCTCCGACGCCCGTGACCGCATGCTCCGCGGCGTCGACATCCTCGCCAACGCCGTGAAAGTCACCCTGGGCCCCAAGGGCCGCAACGTGGTGATCGAGAAGGCCTTCGGCGC
>CANJOI010000023.1 GCA_947475365.1 Fidelibacterota bacterium
CCCCTGAGCTACGCCCGCTCATCGGCAATGGGTTGGGAGTGATCCCGCCCCGTCAGGAGAGGGCGGCACTATAACGTTTCAAAACCTCATTGCAAGGGCCCCGGGCCCGGAATTTTTGGGTGCATTTCAGGGCCTTGGGTGGCTTTTTTTAACGTTCGCCCGGGACCGCCAAGCGCCTGACAGGGCGATAAAAACCCTTGCTTCGGTCCTGGTTCCACCACAAGTAAGCAAGACGCCGCCCGCGCGCTTCGATGCCGCGGGCGTTTTGAAGCAGACAGGACCTCTCCCATGCTGATCGGACAAGCCGGCGCCCCACCCGCCCAGGACCTTATCAAGGACGTCACCACCGACACCTTCATGGCCGATGTGATGGAGGCGTCCCGCGAGACTCCCATCATCGTGGATTTCTGGGCGCCCTGGTGCGGCCCCTGCAAACAGCTCACGCCGGCGCTGGAAAAGCTGGTGAAGCAGTACGGCGGCAAGGTCAAGCTGGTGAAGATCAATGTCGATGAGAACCAGGAACTGGCGATGCAGTTCCGGGTGCAGTCGATCCCCGCGGTCTACGGCTTTAAGGACGGCCGCCCGGTGGACGGGTTCATGGGCGCGCTGCCGGAAAACCAGCTCAAGCAGTTCATCGAGCGCCTGACCGGTGGCGGCGGCTCTCCCATCGACGAAGCCCTCACCGAAGCCGAGGCCATGCTGCAGGCCGGCGAGAAAGACGATGCGCTGGCCCTGTATCAGGAAGTGCTCGACCAGGACCCCGCCAATGTGAAGGCGCTGGCCGGGGTGATGCGCACGTACCTCGCGCTGGGCCAGGAACAGGTGGCGCGCGACCTGCTCGCCAAATTGCCGGACCAAGTTAAGAACGCCGCCGAAATCGCCAGCGTGCGCGCGACCCTGGAACTTCAGGATCAGGCCGCGGGCAGCAACGCCGCCGAGATCCAGGGCCTGGAAGCCAAGATCGCCGCCGATCCCAAAGACATGCAGGCGCGTCTCGACCTCGCCATGGCGCGCTTCGGCGCCGGCGACAAGCAGCAGGCCATCGATGATCTGCTCGAGATGGTGCGCAAGGACCGCAAGTGGAACGACGAGGCGGCGCGCAAGCAGCTGGTGAAGTTCTTCGAGGCCTTCGGGCCCACGGATCCCATGACCCGCGACGGCCGCCGTAAGCTGTCAGCCATCCTCTTCTCCTAAAGGACCCCATGCGCAGTCCCGTCCAGACCCGTTACGAGGACCTGCCGCCCGAGCTGCCGATCTTTCCCTTAAGCGGCGCGCTGCTGCTGCCGTGGGGACGGTTGCCGTTGAACATCTTCGAACCGCGCTATCTCAACATGACGCTGGACGCGCTCAAGGTGGGGCGGGTGTTTGGCATGATCCAGCCGGACTACGATAAAGCGGCGAAAGACGATGGGGGCAAAGGAACCGAGCCCGCGGTCTACGGCGTCGGTTGCGCCGGGCGCATCGCCTCCTTCGACGAAACCGAAGACGGCCGCCTGCTGATCGTGCTCAAGGGCTTGCTCAGGTTCCGGGTGATCGAGGAACTGGAAGGCCGCGGCGGCTATCGCCGCGCCAAAGTGTCCTATGACGATTTCAAAGCCGACCTCGATCCGCTGGGGGCGTTTGATTTCGACCGCAAGAAGTTCATGGAGCAGCTGCAGCCGTATCTCGAGGCGCACGCCATGCCAGTGGGTATCGATGTGCTCAAGGGCTTGTCCGACTCAACCTTGGTCACGTCGGTCGCGATGATCTGTCCGTTCGATCCGCGCGAGAAGCAGGCGCTGCTGGAAGCGCACACACTCAGCGACCGCGCCGCCATGTTGCAGGCGCTGCTGCAGATGGGTGTGTTCGACGCCGGCGCGCCGGACGCGCCGCGGCAGTAGGAGGGGCGCATGACCGAGCCAAGCGAGATCGATCCCAAGCTCCTGGAAATCCTGGTGTGCCCCTTGACCAAGGGGCCGCTGGAATATGACCGCGCCGCACGCGAGCTGATCAGCCGCAAGGCCGGCCTGGCCTATCCGGTCCGCGACGGCATCCCGATCATGCTTCCCGACGA
Organism: Fidelibacterota bacterium; assembly: GCA_947475365.1. GTDB lineage: Bacteria > Pseudomonadota > Alphaproteobacteria > Rhodospirillales > Rhodospirillaceae > SHVO01. The sequence goes on from CANJOI010000023.1 coordinate 2,054, forward strand.
AGCGCGCCGCTTAGAGGAATGAACGCGCCCGCCTGGCCGCTGGATATCGCCTACGATCCCGCCGCGAAAACCCTCACCGTGACCTTCGATGACGGCCGGACTTTTGCCCTGCCGGCGGAGTACCTGCGTGTGGAGAGTCCCTCGGCGGAAGTGCAGGGCCATTCGCCCGCCGAGCGCCAGTTCGTGCCGGGCCGCAAATATGTCGGCGTCAGCGCGATCGATCCGGTGGGCAATTACGCGGTGCGCCTGACCTTCGATGACGGCCACGACACCGGCATTTATTCCTGGGCGTTGCTGCATGAGTTGGGCCGCGAACGCGCGGAACGCTGGGCGCGCTATCTCGCGGGGCTGGCGGACCGCGGCTTGTCGCGCGAGCCTTGAGCCCGGTCCAAAAGCACACTTAGGCCCAGCAGCGCCGGCTGCGGATGCGTGATCCGGAACACTGGAACCTCCGCCATATAGGCGCTGAACCGCCCCTTGTCGCCAAAGCCCTTGAGGAACATCGCCGGCGCGAACAGCGCGCCGAGCGAGGGCAACAGCCCGCCCGCGAGGTAGCATCCGCCGCGGCCGGCGAACATCAAAACGGCGTCGCCGGCAAAGGCGCCCAGCAGCAGCGAGAAGACGTCAAGCGTGCGCGCGGCCAGAGCGTCTTTATCCGTGGCGCGCGCGGTGACGGCTTCGGGTGTATCGATGGCGGCGTCGCCCCCCAGCGCGCGGTACAGCCGCGGGAGTCCCATGCCGGACACCACGTCTTCCCAGCTCACGTTGCAGCTTGCGAGCGCTGAGCGATCTCGGCCGGCGAGGCACGCTGGCAGGGCAAGTCCTGCGTGACTGCCTTCGCTCGCCGCCGCGCACCACCCGCCGCGACGGTCCGGCACGAGCGCGCCGATACCCAGACCGGTGCCCGGAGCAACCACGACTTTCGCGCCGGCACCTGGTTTAACGCCGGTCAGAGCCGCGATGTGAGATGTCTCCAGCGCCGTCAGCGCCCAGGCGATGGCAGCGACATCGTTTTCCACCACGATCTCCTGCGCGCCCAGGTCCGCCGCCAGCGCTTGCGCCGAAAAGCGCCAGGGCAGATTGGTGAGGGCGACCTCGTCGCCGGTCACCGGACCCGCTACCGCAAGCGCCACGCGGCGCGGGGCGGCGCCGGCTTCGCGCGCGACATCCGCGAGCAACGCGGCGAGGGCCGGGAAGTCCGCCGTCCGCCGCAGGTGGATGTGACTCAACGCACCGCTGGCGTCGCGAAACGCGACGCGGGCGTTGGTGCCGCCGATATCGGCCAGAAGGTCCAAGGGATTTTCCTGTCCTATGCCGGGCCGCCATGGGCTTTAGCGGTTAAGCGCTTCGACCAGGCTGTCCTTGGGGCGCGCGCATCAGGCGGGGCAGGTCGCCCACGGTTCCCATGGCGTGACGCATGAAAAACTTTTTGAGCGGGCCGATGCGGTTGATGGCGGCCAGTCCCAGATCGCGGGCGAGGCGCAGCGGCGCGATATCGTTGGAGAACAGGCGATTGAGCACGTCCGTGACGCCCGCCATCATCAAGTTGTCCGCCCGGCGCCAGCGTTCATACCGCGCGAGGCCTTCGGGATGCGCGAGGTCGAGGCCGAGGGCGCGGGTATCGGCGATGATTTCCGTGAGCGCGGCCACGTCGCGTAGGCCGAGGTTGAGGCCCTGGCCGGCAATGGGGTGGATGCCGTGCGCCGCGTCGCCCGCCAGCACCAGACGTCCTTGGCTGTAGCGCGCCGCGAACTGCAGGCCGAGGGGATGGCTGAAGCGCGGACCGATCAAGCTCAATTCACCGAGGAACCCGCCGACGCGCTCTCCGATCTCGGCAAGAAAGCGCGCATCGTCGAGCGCCAGGTAGCTGGCGGCGGCGTCGGCGCGTTCGGTCCACACCAGCGACGAGCGACGCACGCCCGCATCATCCGGCAACGGCAGGATCGCGAACGGCCCCGCCGGCAGAAAGCGTTCGTGGGCGATGCTGTCGTGGGGCCTCGCATGGCCGATGGTGGCGACGATGGCAGTTTGCGGATAGCTCCAGCCGGTGAGGCCAATGCCCGCCAGTTCGCGCAACTTGGAATCACGGCCTTCGGCGGCCACGGCCAGCTGGGCGTGAATCTTCCGCCCGTCATCCAGCGTGAGGGTGATGCGGTCCGGTCCATCGTCCATGCCGGTCACCGCGCGGCCGGCTTCGACGGTCAGGTGTTCGCGCTGCGCCGCCATGGCTTTGGCGATGGCTAGCCGGTAATGCCGGTTCTCGGCCATGAAGCCCAAGGGCGTCTCGCCCAGCAGGGCGTGGTCGTAATGCAGGAAGAACGGCGCGTCGCCGTCCGACACGCGAATCTCGCGGATGGGTTCGGTTGACCCGGCGAGGTGCGGCCACAGGCCGATGGCCGCGAGCAGGGTCTGGCTGCTGGCGGCGATGGCCGAGGCCCGGCCGTCGAAGGCCGGCGCGAAGGTGGCGGCGGGGTCGAGGCGGTCGATCACCAGGGTGTTGATGCCGTGGCGCGCCAGGGCTACCGCCAAGGTGCCGCCCACCAGTCCGGCGCCGACAATGGCGACGTCCACGGTGATTGCGGGCTCGGCGGGGGTGGTTGCGGCGGTCATCGCGGGGCATGATATCCCTCCCGGCGGGAGCCATACACAACTGTATTTTAAGGATATTGCGCTGAATCTTGCGCCGTGGGGCCGAACCGCATATGGTCCGCGCCTTCTGCACCCCCCGGGCCCCGTCTGGCCCGGTTCGTGCCGACGTAGCTCAGGGGTAGAGCAACTGATTCGTAATCAGTAGGTCCGCGGTTCAATTCCGCGCGTCGGCACCATTTCTCCGAACTACACCAGTAAGATGTGGCGCACTGCGAATTGCGCGACGTTCGCGGTCTAAAATTTGGTGGCCGTCGGCCGGGCCCGCGAACACGGGCAGAGCGTGACGTCAGGAATCTTTCAAAACCGCGCCGTCAGAACTTCCACTGCAACGTCAGCCGGGCGATATGGACGCGATAGTCGCGCGGACCGGAGTCGAGCATCACCGCGGTGGGCAGATTCGCGGCGGCGCCGGTGACGACGTGGGTCGTGGCCAATCCGCGATAGTGCCAGTCCTCGATGTCGCCGAACTCGTACCGATATCCGAGTCGGATGGCCGCGTGGTCCCCGATCGGCTTGGTCAGGCCCAAGTCCAAAACGTCCTGCCCGGTTTCGTTATCGGGCATGCCGTTTCCCGCGAGCGGCGCGGTGGCGGCCGCGATCGCCCCGCCAGGCGTGTAGAAATATTTGAGCGTCGAGCGGCCGAAGGTGCGTGTGTAGTCGACATTCAGCCGCATATCGGCCAGCTGCTGGTCTACGCCGAACCCCACGATAAAGTTCCGGTCTCGGGTCTTCGACGTCCAGGCGAAGTTCAGGGGATAGATAGGCCCGCCGGGCGCGGCGCAGATGTCCCTCGCGTTGGCGGCGGTGATTGTACCCAAGGCCGTCACCTGGCCGATGTTGCAGGTCCCGGTGCTCGCGATCGCGGCCTGGTCGGCAAGTCCATCTTGGTAGCCGACGAGGGCATAGATGAGCCGCGATGAAGAGGGCTGATAATTGAGATCCAAATTAATGGAACTCTGATCCTGACTCCTACGGCCGTAGGCGGCATCCGGAAAATCGGCTTTCTTCACCAGCGCCGACACCGATGCGTCAAGTGTGTCCGCCAGTTGGGTATTGAGGCGCACGTTCAGGGTATGCTGGTTGCGGTCCGCCAGATCGTACATGCGCAAGCCCGCGTTGGTGTAAACAGCCCAGCTCGTCACGCTGGTCCCGGCCGTGGTCGGCATGTCGAAGAACCGGCCGCTGTACTGTGCCCTGTTGGGCGCCGGCACATACGCCGAGCCTCGGCGCTGCGCGTACTGGTACGAAACCCGCAGGCTGGAGCCGAACAGGGCATTGTTGACATACCCCACGCTCAGCCGGTCCTCCGAGGTCTGCGCCCGCTCGCGGTAGGTGCGATCAACCACTTCATGCTCGAAGCCGGCGTTCACGCTTGAGGCGCCAGGCAGGCGATAATCGGCGGTAAGGCCGAAGCTGTACTGCTTGTTGGAGAAGGGGGTGCTCTGGATCGGCAGGTTGCCGGCCGGCGTTGTGTTGGCGCCCAAGAGCACGTTGATGCCCGAACCTTCATTGAGCAGGCGGCCCCACACGCCGGTGCAGCCGTCCGCGGTCAGAGCGCCCGCCTGGTTGCCGGTGAGCAGCGGATTGGAATCCACGTAAGTGGCGCTGGGATTGCAGACAGAATAGAGCGGCGTCTTATTGGCGTTGTCGAAATAGTGCGCCTTCCCGGTGACGCTCAGGCCGTCGAGAGGTGAGACCTGCAGGGTGACGTCGCCCAGGAGCGTGTCATTGCGCCCTTTGGTCGAGGTCCGGCTGAGGGACCCGGGAGTGTCCCAGGCGCCGCCAACCACATTGGCCAGGGCCAAACCGGGTACCGTGGTATAGGGGACCAGTTTATCGTCTTGCCGTGCGGTTCCCGCCGACAAGACCGCGGTCAGCCGGCCATCGAAGAAGTTCGGCAGCTGGCGCGAATATTCGGCGCTCAGATTGTAGGCGTTGTTATTGGGCACCAGATCGAGGCGTCCCTGTGAAAACAGCTGGCCGGCGGGCAGGGTTGAGCCTGCCGCCGGCGGTATCCGGTACGGTTCCTGGAAAGTCAGAGTGTTGATGGTGTTGCGGAACAGCGACGCGGAGGCCTTCAGGTTTATGGCGTTGAGTTCGTCGGCATACGCCAGCCCTAACTGCATATCGTGGGTGTTGTAGGCGATGGGCTCGGCGATCTCCATCGGCGCCGTGCCGCCGCCGGCGCCCCAGACCGCGCCGAAGGGCCTCGCCCCATTGCGCGCCTCGTGCGCGTAGCTGGCGTAGGCTTTCCAGCCCCAGCCAAGGTTGACGTCATAACGGACCGAACCCTTCTCCCGGGTCAGGCTAAGCGTCATCTCCGGACCACCGGCCACAGCCGCGACATTGGCGTTGTCGGTCGCGTTGACCCCGGTCCCGCCCGGAGTCAGCGGCGAGCGCAGGAGAAGGTTGCCCGACCCCACGCCGTCCCAGAGGCTGTGGTAGCCATCGGTGAAAATATGGGGTGTGCCAACGAAGGAGGCGGTCACTTGCCAATCGTTGTAATGGCCCATCCGCAGCACGTAGGACTGGTCGCTCTGGCCCAGCCGTGTGGCGTTGAGTTCGAGGAAGCGGGCCTTGTCCGGTTCGCGCGCGCGGAGGCCCACACTGGCAACGTTGAAGCCATTGGAGAGGTCCCGGTACTGCCGGAACAGCGCGGTACGATTGTCGGCATCGCCGGCGGTGAGATCGACGTTGAGGTAGCCGGTATATTCCCATCCGTTCCTCAGGGTGCTGGGAGTCGTCTGGGTCGGCGGAATTCGGACGTATAAGCCGCTTGGGCTGTGCGAGCCGACGTTCCAGTCTGGGTCGAACGGGTGCGTAAATGTCGAGATAGGTGCCGGAGCGGGAGATTCAGGCTCGGCCGATGCAGCATTCGCGGGCGCGGGCGGCGCAGCCGCCTGTGCCCGCGCGGACCCCGTGGTCAAAAGCAGGGCTGCCGAAGCGCAGCAGCCGAGCAGCAATGGGCGGAGATATACCGGTTCGAGGCCCTTGGCCGCGCCAAGTCTTGACTGGGATTTATTGCGCCCGCTCATGTCTCCCCCCCCCCCTTACCGCTGGAACCGTGCGCCACTTGGGTGATTGCTGCCGTGTATCTGCACGTGGCAGTTCTGGCAGGTCCGGCCCATGACGCGGGAACTGGGGGTGCCGCCGCCGCCCACCGACTGGCTCTGATTGTACAGGCTGGCGGCATGGTTGTTGGCCTGCGCGTGGCATTGCTGGCAGAGGAAGGGCCGCGCCGTCACCAGGAGCTTGTCCTGGTTGGACCCGTGGGGCAGGTGACAGTTGGCGCAGTTCTCGCGCACCGGGGCGTGCTCCCACAGGAACGGGCCGCGCTTCTCGGTGTGGCAGGTAAAGCAGATCTCATTGACCGACTTAGCGCGCAGCATCGGCTTGGTCGCCGAACCATGAGGGTTGTGACAGTCGTTGCAGGTCATCTTGCCTTCCGGCAGGGGCATGTGTGACTTGCGGCGGAACTCGTTGCGTTGCTGGACGTGACAGCCCTCGCAAACCTCATTCACGTTGATCCGGGACAGAAGGCCGGTCTCGGATTGACGGGCCATCGGATTGTGGCAATCGCTGCACGCAACCTTATTGAGAGAATGCAACGACGCCTGCCAGTGAAGTCGCTCGCCACCGTTGTGGCAGCCGAGGCAGGTAGCGTTCTGGACCGCGACCGGCGTGCCCCAGGCCTTGGTAAAGCCAATCAGCGCCTGGCGGTTGAGGGGGTCTTGGACATGCAGCGATCCTGGGCCGTGACAAGCCTCACAGACGCGGGCCTCAAGAGCGTTCTTCGGATTCTCCCGGAACGCACGAGCATGCCGTGTGTGGGCGAACTGGTTGCCTTGCGCCGGGTGACACTGAAGGCAGGTCTCTTGTCCGACATATTCCGCGCCGGCCGCCACTGGTGTCGGCGCCGCGTCGGCTGCACGGCTCGGGGCCGGATGCAGGAGAAAAAGAAGCAAAAGAAAGAACGCGGCCCTGGCCACAAAGGCCAAGCGCCATGTTTGAGCTAGGTCCGCCTGACCTACCCCCACGCGGAACTTCGACTGCTTCATTGATCACCCCCGACCGAGGGACGACCACAGGCCCGAAAATATTCCACGTGGAGGCGCGGAAAAAGCAGCGACACCCGTTCACGCTCACGCAGGGCAGCTTCCGCGGTTATTCCCTGCGCGCCGGCGCGTGCCAATGGAGTCCGTGCGAGCGCCGGACAGGTAGCGGACATCGTGGATGGCGCTTTTGAAAACGTTGCCGATGCTGTCGAGCACGTCCTTAAATGTCGTTAGTCCGTCGTGTTCCTTAAGCTCGTGTTTTCCGGCACGCACCTCAACACACCCAACCTCTAGGTCCGCGACGCGGCGGCGCTATTTTTCCGGAGCGTCTCGACAACTGTCGCCACGTTCGCGTTCCGTGCTGAAAGAGCCGCGGACACAAAACGGAAGCAATCCGGAAAAAGTCTGCGCGTTGCGGCCGCGATAATTTTGCGCGCGGGCGCGCCGCTCTCTCGTTCTAAGGACGAGGCGCGCCGATCAGCTAACCCAGTTCTCATTTCACCGAAAGGTCACCAGCCCGCCACGCGGGCGTACGGTGAGCACAGATATAGACGACTCGTGCGGCCGGAGAACAACGGCGCGCGCGGTCGTCTATGGCATGTCGGGGGACATAAAATGAATTCGCAGGGTTACACTTTGGCCCGTCGGCTGCGCAATGGCGCCAGTCTGATCTCGCTGGGCATGGCCACCGCCGCTGCGATCTCGTCCGGGGCCGCCGCGCAGCAGACCGGCGCACAATCCGGCGCACAATCCGGCGCACAATCCGGAACAGCGGCGATCGAAGAAATCGTGGTGACGGGATCGCGCGTGGTTCGCGATGGTTATGAAGCGCCGACCCCGGTCACGGTCCTTGGCATCGATGAGATACGCCAGAGCGCGCCGGTCCGCCTTGCCGATCTGATCAATCAGCTCCCGGCGCTCGCCGGCAGCGCGCGCATGAACAGCAGCACCATCAGCGCCGGCTTGGTCGGGGTCGACTCCCTCAACCTGCGCAACCTCGGCGTCAGCCGGACCCTCGTTCTGTTCGATGGCCAGCGGATGCCCGCCTCCACCACCGGCGGCAATGTCGACGTCAACACCATCCCGGATTCGCTGGTTGAACGCGTCGATATCGTGACCGGCGGCGCCTCGGCCGCCTGGGGTTCGGACGCCGTCGCGGGCGTGGTGAACTATGTGCTCGCCAAGGGCTACACGGGCCTCAAGGGGGAAGTGTCGGGCGGCGTCACGACCTACGGCGACGACAGGAACTACAAGCTGTCGCTGGCGGGTGGCACCAAGTTCGCCGGTGACCGGGGACACGCGATGTTCAGTCTCGAGGACACCTATAACCAGGGCATCAACGGGATCGGTCCCCGTGCCTGGTATGTGGGCGCCAAGCAGCTCAACAACCCTAACTATACGGCCACCAACGGGCAGCCGCGCCTGCTCACCCGCACCAACGTCGGCTACACCACCGTGGCGCCGGGCGCGATCGTGACCGCCGGCCCACTACGGGGCCTCTACTTCGGCCAAGGGGGCCAGCCTCTGCAGCTCACCTATGGCTCGATTGTCAGCGACCCATTCATGGTCGGCGGCGACTGGAAGGCTACCGACTTCGGCAATGGCCCCCAGCAGATCGATCCACCCTCCGTGCGCCAGAACGCCTTCGCGCGGGTGAGCTATGACCTCACCGACGATATCCATGCCTACGGGCAATTCTCATACTCGCGCTCGCATATCGACATGATCACCACGCCGCAGTTCAACTTCGGCGGCCTGACGATCACGCGCGAAAATCCGTTCCTGCCCGCGTCGGTCGTCACCCAGATGCGGAACCTCAATCTGACGTCGTTGACCGTCGGCAGCTGGAACCAGGCGATCGGCGGCATTCCCTATCAGACCAACCGCAACCTGTACCGCTATGTGATCGGCGCCAATGGCGGCGTCAACCTGTTCAACTCCGACTGGAGTTGGGATGCCTCTTTCGACCGCAACGTCAGCGACTTCTACCAGCATCTCTATATTCCGATTAACGCCAACTACACGCGCGCGCTGGACGCCGTCGCTGGTCCCAACGGCCAGGCCATGTGCCGCTCCACCCTGACCGACCCGACCAACGGATGCCAGCCGCTGAACCTCCTTGGCACCGGCGTCGCGTCCCAGGCCGGCCTCGCCTACGTGAACGGCAACGCCTGGCTCGACGCCTCCATCGTGCAGAATGTCTTCGCCGGCACAATGCGCGGCGAGCCCTTCTCCACCTGGGCAGGTCCGGTCTCGGTCGCCTTCGGCATCGAGCACCGCTGGGAGGCGGAAAGCGGCACATCCGATGCGCTGTCCAAGACCAACAGCTATTGGGCCGGCAACTACAAGCCGATCAACGGCGCCTACACCGTCACCGAGGGCTTCGTCGAAGTCGTAGCACCTTTGGCGAAGGACACGAGCTGGGCGAAAGCCTTGGACTTCAATGGCGCCATCCGCGGCACCGGCTACAGCACTTCGGGATACGTGACGACGTGGAAGGTGGGCACCACCTATTCCCCGATCGATGACATCAAGCTGCGTGTCACGCGTTCGCGCGACATCCGCGCCGGCAATCTCTCGGACCTGTTTCAGTCGGGTCAAACCCTTACGTCCACGGTCGCCGACCCCTTCAGGAACAACCAGAGCTATTCGATTTTCTACACCGCGATCGGCAACACCGATCTCAAGCCGGAAAAGGGCGATACGACCGACTTCGGCGTGGTCCTCCAGCCGCGCTTCTTTCCCGGCTTCACGGCCTCGGTCGATTACTGGCGCATCAAGCTGCGGAACGCGATCGCCACACTCGCCCCCGGCACCATCCTCACCCAATGCTTCAACGGCGATACCAGCGTCTGCGGGTTCATCCAACGGGATGCTGCCTCCGGTCTTGTCGTCAATGTGATCCAGAAGCCCATCAACCTGGCGGAGCAGAAAGTCGCCGGCTTCGATATGGAAGCCAGCTACCGTCTGAATCTTGGTGAGATCTCACCCGCGCTGGAGGGACGTCAGATGGTGCTGCGCGGGCTGGCCACCCACTACACCGACAACACCTCGTTCAGCGGCATCCTTGGCGCCACGCCCATCAAGTCGCTCGGCGGATTCAACGGCACGCCGTTTTGGCGCTATCTGCTGTCGGCGACCTATGCGGACGGGCCGCTGACCGGATCGCTCACGGCGCGCGGCCTGAGCGACGGCCTCCTGAGCCCGACCTATCTCGAGTGCACCAGCAACTGCCCGGCGAACGGCACGGGCGGGTTCACCACGATCGACAACAACCACGTCGATGGCTACGTCTATTTCGACCTGTCGCTGAGCTACAAGTTCCAGCAGCGGTTCGAAGCCTTCCTGTCCATTAGTAACGTCGCCAACAAGCAACCCGCCGTGGTTCCGAATGCCACCGGCATCGGCAGCCAGCAGTTCGGCGTCTCCCAGACTTACTATGACGTGATCGGCAGAACCTTCCGTACCGGCATCCGGTTCGCGCTATGACCGTCCTCCCGCCGCGGCTTCGCTTCGCAAAGCGCCGGCGCATGTTGCGACTTGCGGCGGCCCTGCTGCTCCTGCTCGGAGCGTCAGAGGCCGGCGCCAAGTCGCTGCTGATGGTCAGCATCGACGGGATGAATCCCGGCTATGTGACCGAGGCGCAGGCACACGGGCTGCACATGCCCAATCTGCGGCGGTTTATGACCGAAGGCAGCTACGCCGCGGGGGTACGCGGCGTGACTCCCACCGTATCCTGGCCCAGCGCCGCGGCCCTGATGACCGGAACGCCGCCGGCGAAAAGCGGCGTCTTGAACAACGAGCGGTTCGAACCGTCAGACCGCAATACCCAGCCGGGCATTTACCTCTATGCCCGAGACATCAAGACGGACACCTTGTGGGACGCCGCGTCGCGGCCCGGAATGGTGACCGCCAATGTCGACCAGCTGGGCAGCGTGGCCAGCGCCGCCGTCCGCTATGACATCCCGCGCTTCGAGGCGTCGTCCTGGCCCTCAGAAAGACTGAAGGCGCTCGAAGCCGTGTCGCGGCCGGGGAATTTCCTGCGCGATCTTGAGGCTAAACTGGGACCCTATATCGGGCTCGATTTCTCGTCCGAAGGCTATGACGCCTCGCGCGCCAAGTTCGCTATCGAGATTCTGCGGACCTATAAGCCGCACTTCATGTCGGTTCACCTGTCGGGTGTGGACGTCGAGGCCCACGCCCACGCTCCCTTTAGCCCCCAGGCGAACCGGGCGGCCGAGGGCATCGACGGATTGATCGGCGAGCTTCGCGCAGCCGCGGTGGCGAGCGATCCAGACGCGGTCATGGTCGTCGTCTCCGACCATGGTCAGGCGCCGGCGACGCGCACGTTGAATCTTCGCATCCCCTTCGTCGAAGCGGGGCTCATCGAGATTGAAAAGCCGGTACTGGGCCGCCCGGTCCACATCACCGATTGGAAGGCGGACGTGTGGGCCGCCGCCGGGGCGGCCATCATGCTGAAGGACCCTTCCGACACGGCGACGCGGGCCAAGGTGGCGGGGGTGCTGCGCGCTCTCGCCGCGGATCCGGCCAATGGCATTGTCCGCATTCTCGAAGGCAAGGACATCGAGAAGCTCCAGGGCTTCACAGGCGCCGCTTTTGTCGTCGATATGAAGTCGGGGACCACGATCGGCGGGGCGCTGATCGGCCCCGTACTGGTGGAGCGGCCCGTCCCCGTAGGGGTGCACGGCTACCTGCCGGACAACACACAAATGGACGCCTCCTTCTTCATCGCCGGAAAAGGAGTCGAGGCTGGCCGCAACCTCGGCCGCATCGACATGCTGCAGATCGCGCCGACCGTGGCCCAGGCTCTCGGCATCAAGCTCAAGGACGCCATGGCGCCGGTACTGCCGGTGTTCACCACGGGGGGCGCACGATGAAGCGTTTGACAGTCTGCGCGCTGGCGCTTCTTGGCGCGGCCGTTCCGCCCATGGCGGTGACGCCGGCATCCGCCGCCTCCGTACTCCTGATCAGCATCGATGCCATGAGTCCGGACTACGTGACCAAGGCGGATTCCCTGGGCCTCAAAATCCCGAATCTTCGCCGCTTTCTAAAGGACGGCAGCTACGCCCAGGGCGTCAGGGGCGTCGTTCCCACGATCACCTGCCCTAGCCACGCGACGCTTGTGACCGGCGTCACTCCGTCGAAGCACGGGATTTACGGCAATGATCCCTTGAAAACCGACGGTTACTCATCCGCGCTCTGCACCTTCGCGAGCGACATCAAGGCCGATGCGCTTTACGACGCCGCCGCGCGCGCCGGCATCGCCTCGGGCAGCGTTGGCTGGTTGAATACCGCCGGTGCGTCGACGGTCAAATACAATCTTCCGCACGTCGAGCCGTACGAATCCGAAATCACGGTGAAGTATCAGGAAGCACTGGCGACGCCTCCGGGGCTGCTGACCGAATTGGAAGGCAAGCTCGGCAGCTATTACCAGGACGGGACGGAAGCCGGCAGCGAAGTCCGCACCAAATTCGCGAAAGAGATCATGCGCCGCTACAAGCCGGGCTTCATGATGTTCCACATCATCGCGGTCGACCATGCCGCCCATGCGCATGGGCCATGGAGCGACGAGGCCAAAAGGGCCGTCGAACATGAAGACGCGATGATCGGGGAAGTCATCGAAACCGCGCTCGCCAATGATCCAGACACTGTCGTTGCCGTAACGTCGGATCATGGTCAGGCCCCGGTCACGCGGGAGTTCAATCTCCGCATCCCCTTTGTCGCGGCGGGCCTCATCGAACTCGAACCCCTCGTGCCCGGCCGCCAGATAAAGGTCAAGGATGCGAAGGTGCAAATCGGCAGCGGCGCCTCCGCCGGCATCAGGCTCAAGGACCCGTCCGACGCGGCTGCGCGCGCCGAGGTTTCGCGGGTGCTGCATGCGCTCGCCGCCGATCCGCAGAATGGCATCGATCGCATCGTCGAGGGCGCGGATGTCGAAAAGCTTGGCGGTTATGCGGGTGCGAGCTTTGTGGTCGGAATGAAGCCCGGCACGGTCGTCGGTGGAGACTATGTCGGAAACAGGCTCGCTGAGTTCCCATCCGTTCGGGGCACTCACGGTTATCTGCCTGACCAGTCCACCATGAACTCGTCCTTCTTCATCAAGGGCAAAGGAATCAAGCCGGGGCAAAACCTGGGCGTGGTCGACATGCGCCAGATCGCTCCAACCCTGGCTCAGGCGCTGGGCGTCAAGCTGAAGGACGCGGATCAGCCGCCGCTCTCGATCTTTACCACGGCCAAACGATAGGGCCGCGGCTCACCGCCGCGCGCCGGCACTGTGTTCCTGGATCTTTGCCTTAGGACGCGATGCTGATGTGGTCCGGCGCGAGGCCCGCATCTGTGCGTTCGATCATCGCCGCATAGGCCGCTTCCAGATGGCGGGTGTAGGACGGCGTATCGAACAGCGGTGCCGTTGCGCGCGCCGCCGCCAGTTTTTCCCGCAAACCCGCAAGCCGCGCCGGATCGCGCGCGAGATCAATCGCGAGGGTCTGGTAGGCCTCAAAGCTCCGGGTGATGAGTTCGGGAAGCCCCACCGCCGTGAGCAGGCTCGCGGCCACGCGCGCGGCATAGGCTTTACCCATCAGCGTCACCACCGGCAGGCCCATCCACAAGGCGTCATTGGTGGTGGAGTGGGCGTTGTAGGGATACGCGTCGAGGAACAGATCCGCGCAGCGGTGGCGCGCCATATGCTCCGCCATGGGGACGTGGCGGGCGAACACCAGCCGTGCGGGGTCTATGCCCCGCTGCCCGGCTTCACGCTGCAGGTTGGTCATGGGCTCATCGCCCTCGAACCGCAGCCACAGCACACTGTTGTCCACGCTACGCAGGATGTTCATCCAGCATTCGAACATCGGCGGCGCGATCTTGAAGCTGTTGTGGAAGGCGCAGAACACCAAACCGTCATGCGGCAGGCCATAGGTCTCACGGGGCGGGGTAACCGTATCGGCGGCGCGTTTGCGGTCACCTGGCTGATAACAGTGCGGCAGCGTGACGATCTTCTCGGTATAAAAACCGCGGGCCTCCGCGGGGACCAGGACCGGGTCCGCGATCAGGTAATCCATGACGGGCGTTCCGAGCGTGCCGGGATAGCCGAGATAGTTGACCTGCACCGGGGCCGCGCGATGCGTAAAAATACCGGAGCGGCTGTTGGCGGTGTAGCCGCCGAGATCCACCGCCACGTCAATTCCCAGGTCGCGCGCGCGCCCGGCGATGTCGCTGTCACTGACCGCGCGCACATCCAGGAAGGCATCGCAGGCATTGACTAACCGCGCGCGCAGGTCGTCCTTGCGTTTGGGCCCAAAGGAAAATGCCGTGACCTCGAAGCGGTTGCGGTCGTGACACTCCAAAGCTTCCACCAGCAGGTGCGCCACCGGATGATTGTGGAAGTCCGCCGAGAAGTAACCAATGCGGATCTTGCCGGATCGCGCGCGCGGCGCCAGCGGACCGAGGGCCGAGGCGCCGTGAGCGCTCTCGGCGATGTGGCCCACCGTGAGCGCCTTTTGTGCGGCGGGGGCGTCGGTCAGGGCGAGCAGCGGGTACGGTGTCGTGCGTTTGAGTCCCTGTGCCGGTACGTTCTCGATCGCCCGAATTTCCTGGTCGAAGTCCTGCCAGATGCAGCCGCTCATGCGGGCGAACAGTCTTTGCAGGCGGAAGGCATAGTCCGGTTGCCGCGCGAAGGCGTCGGAGAAACACGCGGCGGCGGCGCCGTAATGTTTCGCGGCCAGCAAGGCGCTGCCTTTTTGCGCGAAGGTCATGGGGTCGCGGGCATCGATTTTCAGGGCCCGGTCGTAGCTGGCGACGGCATCGTCGAATCTGCCGACGGCGTGCAGGGCGACCCCGCGGTTCTTGAGGGCTTCGTAAAAATCCGGTTTGAGCGCGAGCGCGCGCTCGTGGCTCGCGATTGCCTCTTCGAAGCGATTCAGTTCGGCGAGAGCGGCCCCACGGTTGGCGTGGATGGGCGCGCCGTCCGGCATAAGCGCGGAGGCCGTGGCGTAGCGCGCCTCTGCTTCCGCCGGGCGCCGCAGCGACATCAGCGCGTTGGCGAGGTTGTAGTGCGCGCTGGGGTTTTTGGGATCGGCGGTTACGGCGCGCTCGAAAAATCCCGCCGCGGCCGGAAAGTTTCCGCCATGCAAAGCCGCGAGGCCGGCGAGGTGCAGCGCGCGGAAAAGAGAGGGATGCGCCGCCAGGACGCGCTCACAGGCCGCCTGGGCCTCGGCCAGGCGGCCGCCGCGATACAGGCTTTCAGCTTCGTGCAGGGGATCGGAAGAGGGCTTCATCGTACCGCTTTATGCGCCAAAACGAAACCGTGGCGCAACGAGTCCGGCAACGGCGTCTTTGGTCAAGCCACGGATCGATGGCCCGCTTTTGCGGAAGGGCGGAAGGCTCATGGGCGATCCGCGAAGCGAAGATGGGCCAATGCTATCGGCGGTCAGTGCCAAAAAAACGGGGCGCAATCCTTAGGATCGCGCCCCGTTGATCGGGTCAGGATGTACCGCCGGGGTTAGTCGCGGCGGCCGCCCATGAAGTACAGCAAGAACTGGAACAGGTTGATGAAGTCCAGGTACAGGGTGACCGCGCCCATGATGGCCGAGTGTTCGGCCATGGTGCCGCCGCCGGCGTAGAAGTAGGTGTTCTTGATGCGCTGGGTGTCGTAGGCGGTCATGCCCGCGAACAGCAACACGCCCACCGCCGACATCACGAACTGCATGCCGGTGCTCTTCAGGAAGATGTTCACCAGCGAGGCCACCACCAGGCCGATCATGCCCATCATCAGGAAGGTGGACATGCCAGACAGGTCACGCTTGGTGAGATAGCCGAACAGCGACAGGCCGCCGAACGAGATGGCGGTGACGAAGAACACGCGCGCGACGCTGACACCGGTGTAGAGCAACAGCACAGACGCGAGGCTGACGCCCATGGTGGCGACGAACGCCCAGTACAGGGCCTGCAAGGTGCCGGCCTTCATGCGGGTGGCGCCGTAGCTCATGGCGAAGATCAGGCCGATGGGCGCGAACACCGCGATCAGGCCGAGGCCGGTATAGGACACGCGGCCGCCGGCGGTCTGCTGGAAGAACAGGCTGAGCAGGGACTCGTTGTTAGCGGTCAGCAAGGCCACGAGGCCGGACAGGAACAGGCCCGAGGCCATGTAGTTGTAGACCCGCAGCATGTACTGCCGCAGGCCGACATCGATCTCCGCCGCCGTGGCGCTGCCAACGCCCGCATACGGGCGGGCATAGGCGCTGCGATCGGTTTCGATAGCCATTGTGATTCCCTCATAATTTTCGCATCCCTGCCAAAGCTTTCAGGGACTGCAGCTATATTGGGCTAAAGCCCCCTGGCCGCAACTGGAATCGGGTCTCGCTCGCGAAGACGTAATGTAGGTTTCGCCGGACTGGTTACAGAGACTTTACAAGTACTTAGCGGGCGTGGGCCTATTCGTTACGCAGGTGCGGGGCGGCCTTGGTGCCCATGGCGCGCCAGGTGCCGGTGAAGCCGGCGATTAAAGTTACCAGGATGCAACTGGCGATCACCCCGGCGATCAGCGGGACACTGATGGTCCAGCCGATCCGCATGACACGCGTCACCACCGCCCAGGCGGCGAGGCTTCCGACCACCGCCGCGATGATGCCCGTGGCGCCGCCGAGCAGCAGATATTCGAACACGAAGGCCTTGAGCACGTCCCGCCGGGTGGCGCCCAGGACCTTGAGGACGACGGACTCATAGATGCGCCGCGCATGGCCGGCGGCGATAGCCCCCGCCAGCACCAGGGCGCCCGCCACCAGCGCCACACCCGCCGTCAGCCGCACCGCCACGCCCAGGGTGCCCAGCACCTTGCGCAGCATCTCCAGCGCCTCGCGTACCTGGATCACGGTCACGTTGGGCATCGCCTTGAGCACCGCGTCTTCCACTTTGTCTTCGGCGCCGGCATCGGTGTTGATGGTGGCGATGTAATAACCCGGCGCGCCCTCCAGGGCGTTGGGCGAGAACACCAGGGTGAAGTTCATGGTGCCGGACTGCCAGCGGATGTCGCGGGTGCTGGCCACCTTGGCGGTGATCTCGCGCCCCAGGATGTCGACCGTGATCTCGTCGCCGAGCGCGAGGTGCAGATCGCGCGCGACCGCCTCATCAATGGAAACAAGGTTCTCGCCCGTGTGATCCGGCGCCCACCACTGGCCCGAAGCGAGCTTGGCGTTTTCCGGCAGCGTGGCGGAATAGGACAGGCCGCGTTCGCCGCGGATCGCCCAGCGGCTGTTGGGCTCAACCTTCGCGTCCTCGGCCGGCACGCCTTTGATCTTGCTGATGCGGCCGCGGATCATGGACGCCGCGATCACTTTGTTCACGCCGGGCAAGGGCTGAACCAGCTTCTTGAAGTCGTCCACCTGCTGCGGCTGGATATCCACGAAGAACATGCTGGGCGCGTCGGCGGGCAGACCGTTGTCGATCTGGGCGCGCAGGTTGGTTTCCAAAAGCGCGATGGCCACCAGCACCGAAAGGCCCAAGCCGAGCGACAACACCACCGTCGTGGTCGGCGCGCCGGGGCGGTAAAGGTTGGCGAGCGCGAGACGTAGCGTCGGCCGGCCCGCGGCGGGACCACGCGCCCCGCGCGACAGGCGGGCGGCGAGGCGCATCACCACCATGGCCGCCAAACGGAACAGCAGCAGCGAGGCCGCGGCCCCCATCACGAAATAAAGCGCGAAGATTGGCCGGTCGGCGGTGGCGACCGTGAAGACACCGAGCGCTATGGCGACGATGGCGATCATCACCAGATACTTCGGGCGCGGCCAGGCGGACCCGCCGGCGAAGATATTGCGGAACAGCGCCACCGGCGGAATATCGCGGGCGCGCGCCAACGGCCACAGACCGAACAGCGCGGACGTCAGCACGCCGAAGGTGGCGGCCTTAGCGAGGGCCATCGGATAGATCCCGAACTTGATCTGGACGGGCAGCATCCCGGCTAGGCCTTGCGCCGCCGCCAGCGGTACGGCCGCGCCGAGCACCAAACCGATGACGACCCCGGCGCTGGCGAGAAGGCTTAGCTGAATCAGGTAGATCGCAAACACCGTATCGGCCGGCGCACCGAGGCATTTGAGGGTGGCGATGGTGTTCATGCGGCTGACGAGATGGGCGCGTACCGCGTTGGCCACGCCGATGCCGCCGGTCAGCAGAGCGGTGAGGCCGATCAGGGTCAGGAACAAAGTGACATTGTCGAGGAAGGCGTCGAGACCCTGGGCCGCCTGGTTGAGGCCGCGGATGCGCCAGCCGGAGCGTGGGAATTCATTCAGTAGACGCGCGCGCGCCTGATCGCTGGTTTCCGTGCCGGTAAGGCGCACATTGTAGGTGTATTCGCCCAGGCTGCCGGTCTGCACCAGCTCCGTGGCGGGCAGGGCGTCGGTCGAGATCATCAGCCGCGGCCCAGCGGTGGCGAAGGTGATGGCTTTGTCCGGTTCGCGCGTGATCACGGCGCGCACCTCCAGCGCGGCTTCGCCCACCTTCACCAGGTCGCCCAGTTGCAGATGCAGCCGGGCCAGAACGCCCGCATCCACCACGGCGCCCCAATGACCATTCTTTTGCGCGAGAGCCTCGGCCAGCGGCATTGCCGGCTGCAGGTCCAGGGACCCGTACAACGGATACGCACGATCCACCGCCTTGAGTTCGATCAAGGTGCGGCCGGTGACTTCGCCCGCCGCATCCTCGACGCGGGCCATGGAGCGCATCTGCACCAGGGCGCTGACATCGCCGGTGCGATCCAGCGCGTCATATTCCTCCGCGTTGACGGGACGCGAGGTCAGGCGCGCCTGGAGATCACCGCCGAGCAGGGGCTGGGCGTCGCCTTCGATGCCCGCTTCCACCGACTCATTGAGCGACGTCGCGCCCGCGATGGCGGCCACGCCAATGGCGATACAGGCCAGGAAAATGCGGAAACCCTTTACCCCGCCGCGCAGCTCCCGGAGGGCGAAACGCAACGGCAGAGGCAAGGTGCGGGTGAGCATTACGCCAACTCTTCGCCGGCGATGACACCGTCGCCGACGCGCACGATGCGCCCGCATTTGCGCGCAAGGCCGGGATCGTGGGTGATCAGCACCAAGGTGCTGCCGTGGTGGCGGTGCAGGCTGAACAACAGGTCGATGATCTGCTGGCCGGTGCCGCCGTCGAGATTTCCGGTGGGCTCATCGGCCAGCAGAATCTTCGGCCGCACGGCGAAGGCGCGCGCCAGCGCCACGCGCTGCTGCTCACCGCCGGAGAGTTGGCCGGGGTAGTGGTCCATGCGATGCCCCAGGCCCACCGCCTTCAATTCCATCTCGGCACGCGCGAAGGCGTCTTTGCGTCCGGCGAACTCCAGCGGTACCGCCACGTTCTCCAGGGCGCTCATGGTCGGGATCAGGTGGAACGATTGGAACACGATGCCGATGTTCTCGCGGCGGAATAGCGCGAGATCGTCCTCGCTCATGCGGGCATAGTCGGTGCCGGCTATGACCGTTTTGCCGGACGACACGCGCTCCAGGCCCGCCACCACCATCAGCAGGGTGGTTTTGCCCGAGCCGGAGGGACCGACGATGCCGACGGCCGACCCTTGGGGAACGGTAAGATCGACACCGCGCAGGATGTTGACCGGCCCTGCCGGTCCCGCCAGAGTGAGGTGAACGCCTTCCATGGAAATGGCGGCGGGGGCGAACGCGGTGGGCGCGGTCATCTTGGCGCCATCATCCACGATCACAGCTTGCGCTTGGTCCATCGGCATCCAACGTTTCCCACATGAATAAGCATCGATTGTTAGCATTGGCGGCAG
>CANJOI010000024.1 GCA_947475365.1 Fidelibacterota bacterium
GAAGACGCTCGAGCGTGACTTGAAGACTGTGGTCTTTGGTCAGGACCAGGCCATCCATGCGCTCACGGCGGCGATCAAAATGGCGCGCAGCGGCTTGGGCAACCCGCAAAAACCGGTCGGCTCATTCCTCTTTTCCGGCCCCACCGGCGTCGGCAAAACTGAGGTGGCGCGGCAGCTCGCGTATGCATTAGGCATTCAACTGCACCGCTTCGACATGTCCGAATACATGGAACGCCACTCGGTCTCGCGGCTGATCGGCGCGCCCCCGGGCTATGTCGGCTTTGATCAGGGCGGCCTGCTCACCGACGCCGTCGATCAGCATCCGCACTGTGTGCTGCTGCTCGACGAAATCGAGAAGGCGCACCCGGATCTGTTCAACATCCTCCTGCAGGTCATGGACCACGGCAAGCTGACAGACCACAACGGCAAGAGCGTCAACTTCCGCAACGTCATTCTGATCATGACCACCAACGCGGGCGCCGCCGACCTGGCCAAGAACGCCATCGGCTTTGAACGCGAAAGCCGGGAAGGTGACGACAAGGAAGCGATCGAGCGCATGTTCACGCCCGAGTTCCGCAACCGCCTCGACGCCATCATTCCGTTCGGCAGCCTGCCGCCGGAAGTCATCGGCAAGGTGGTCGACAAGTTCGTCATGCAGCTCGAAGGGCAGCTCTCGGACCGTAACGTCACCATCGAGCTCAGCCAGGCCGCCCGCGACTGGCTGGCCCGGCGCGGCTACGACAACCGGATGGGCGCGCGCCCCTTGGGCCGGGTCATCCAGCAGGAGATCAAGAAGCCGCTGGCGGACCACCTCCTGTTCGGCGACCTCATCACCGGGGGCCATGTCAAAGTGGATATCGCCGACGGCAAGCCCACCTTCGTCATCACGCCGTCCAAGGCGGCCGCGAAGAAGGAAACGCTCGACGGCGAGGACGAGCACCTTGATGACGAGGACCAGGACGGCAAGGGCGATGCCGGCAAGGAGCCGGCCGCCGTCAAATAGGACGGTTCGCCGGCTAGAGTTGAACAAACGCCGCCCTTTACAGGGCGGCGTTTCATTTTGGCCGGGAAGTTCGCGTGGTACGGGATGTAGGGGCAGGAAAAATCGCATCCCGGCGAACCGGCACCCGCAACTTCTTGGGTGTAACCACGTTTGTAGGTACCACCAACGGCAAGAAAGAGCAGTTCATGGCTTCGGAATTCCACAAATTGCTGTGTGAGAACCTGCCCCGCATGCGGGCCTATGCGCTGATGCTGACGCGCAACGCCGCCCAGGCGGACGACCTGCTACAAGACATGGCGTTTCACGCGCTGCGCGCGCAGAACCAGTTTCAGATGGGCACCAACTTCGTTGCCTGGCTGTACCGCATCATGCGCAACGACTTCGTCACCAGCCTGCGCCGCGCCAAGCGCGCGCCCAAACCCATGGACGAAGCGCTTGAGCAGACGCTGTGCTACAGCGCCGGCCAGGAAGACACCATCATGGCGAACCAAGTGCACAAGGCCATGGGCCAGCTGCCGGTGAGCCAGCGTGAAGTGCTGGTGCTGGTCTGCGCCAGCGGGCTTTCCTATGAAGAGGCCGCCGATGCGATGAATTGCTCGGTCGGCACCGTCAAGAGCCGCCTGTGGCGCGCCCGCGCCCAGATGCAGAAGATCCTGATGGGCGACGAAGACGCGGCGGAAGCGGTCGCCGAACTGCCGAAGGACGCGGAACAGCCCAGCATCAGGCGCAAGCCGTTCGTGGAACTGCGCGCCACCTGATCGCTGAAAGCCTTTGATAGAAAAACGCCGCATCGTGAGATGCGGCGTTTTTCATTTGTCGGCAAAAGATGCGGCCAGGTTCACGCCCAGCGCCAGGATCGCGGTGTTGAAAAAGAACGCCACGACGCCGTGGGCCATGACCAGCTTCCGCATACTGGTGGATTTTGTCGCGACATCGGCCACCTGGGCGGTCATGCCGATGACGAACGAGAAATACAGAAAGTCCCAATAGAGCGGCTTGGCGTCACCTGGGAAATCCAAGCAATCGTCCACTCCATCGTTCCTGTAATAGACGTGGGCGTAATGAAAGGCGAAGACGGTGTGGATGAAGGCCCAGGACAGGGCAACCGTCACGGCGGCCAAACCGGCGCCGGCCTGATCCTTCGCGCGCGCGAGTTCCAGAACGATGGCGCCGATGGAGGCCACGCCGGCACCGACGGTGAGAATGAGCATCACCACCGCCCCCTCATCGAGGAGTTCCGCGCGCTTGCGGATGGTTTTTGCGTCAGCGCCGCCAGCCGTCCACATGGCGAACACCAGATATACCGCGACGCCCGCGCACCACGCGAACAACGGCGCCGGCATGCCCGGCAGAATATGCGTGGCGGCGATGCCTGCGACGGTTCCCGCGGCTATGCCCGCCAACAAGGGCGGGCGGCGGAATAAATGGCGCACGGGGGAAAGGATGTTCATGGCCCACGGTGAAGTGGATCGCGCGTGGCGTCAATGTGGCCGTATTGCCCCGTCCTCGCCCCAATCCGCGGCTTGCGCGCCCGCAAAAGGACGCATGCGGCGCTCATCCTTGGGAAGACTCGAAGTTGTTGGACTATCGCGGAACTAACGCCAGCGCGGGACGTTTGAAAGCCGACTTACCGACGCTATCACGACGTTTTTAGGAGCCCCAAACATGAAGAAGTTAACCCTCGTCGCGGCGCTCGCCGCTCTCCTGTCCGCCGGCGCTTTAACGGCGGCCGCTCCGGCCCAGGCCCAAGGCTTCTCGTTCAGCTTCAACACCGGCGACGTCGCCGTCGCATACAGCGACGGCTATTGGGATCGCAACCACCGTTGGCATTCCTGGCGCAACGGCCGCGAGAGCCGTGAATTCCGCCGCGCTTACGGTCACATGTATCATGACACCCGCCACACCCGCGTGCGTAACCAGGGCTGCCGCGATGAAGACCATGACGGTATCCCGAATGCTGTCGATCGTGACCGCGACGGTGACGGCGTGCCGAACCGCTACGACCGCCGCCCGGACAACAATCGCCGTCCGTGAGATTTGGATAGCTCGCTTGATTCTGATGCACGAACCAACGCCCCGCCCTCTCGGCGGGGCGTTGGGTTTTTAACGGGAGGGAGAACGGAGAGAGTTTCTGGCGCCTCGCCCGCCGCGGGAGTTGCCACGAAATGACCTTGATTGCGGCGGCAACAAAGACCGGCCAGTTACGTTTGTGTTTACGGAGTTCGTGAACGAACTCGTTTGATTTTGAGGAGTGTGTCATGAAGAAATTTGCAATCGCCGCCCTCGCTGTCTCGCTGTCGCTGGGGACGATGACCGCTATCACCGCCCCGGCGCAGGCGCAGGGTTTCGCCTTCAGCTTCGATACCGGCGACGTCCACGCCGCTTACCGCGACGGGTATTGGGATCGTAACCGTCAGTGGCACGCTTGGCGTGATGCGCGTGAAGCCCGCGCGTACCGCGAAGCCTATTGTCATCGCTACTACCCGTATCCGCGCCACTACTACCGGAACATGGGTTGGCGCGACCGCGACGGTGACGGCATCCCGAACCGCTTGGACAGCCGCCCGAACAATCCCTACCGTCCGTAAAATCTAGCTTTAGCGTTTGATTGGTTCGAAACCCCCTGCCGGGAACCGGCAGGGGGTTTTGCCTTATGCGGCTTCGCCCGCCGCGCGTTTGCCCAGCGTGAGCACCGACAGAGTCGCCGCGCCCACCGCACAGGCCGCGATCGTCGCCACCATGGGCCGCGCGGTACCGTCGAAGAAGGCGCTGACCACCGCGATCATCGCGCCGCCGGTGATCATCTGCAGCGTACCGCCCAAGGCCGACGCCATGCCGGCGATAGGGCCGTGGTCGTCGAGCGACAACACCATGGTGGAAGGGATCACAAGGCCGAGGAACATGAACGTCGCGAAGAGCAGCGCGACCAGGACCAGGAAGCTGTCCATACCCGCGGCTGTGACGCCGAACAGGACGCAGGCGAAGAAAGTGTAGGCGGTCACCGCCATGGCGATCACACGCGCGAGGCCGAACCGCGCGCCGAGCATGCCGGAGAACTGCGACGCCCCGATGAAGCCCACGGCATTGATGGAGAAGGCGAAGCTATATTGCATCGGCGTCAGGCCGAAGTGATCCATGTAGACAAACGACGAACTGGCCAGGAAGGCGAAGAAGCTGCACATGCCCAGGCCGCCGATGAAAGTAAGGCCCATGAACCGGGGGTCGCGCAACAGGATGGCGAAGCTGCCGAAGACGCCGCCAAGGCTCACCGGCACGCGCTCCGCGGGCGGGCGGGTCTCCGGCAGCACGAAAGCGGTGAGGAAGAGGGATAACAAGGTGGTGGCACTGACCGCCACGAACACCGCGCGCCAGCCGAACGGCACGATCAGCGCGCTGCCCGCGAGCGGCGCCAGGATCGGCGAGACACTGAACACCAGCATCACCAGCGACATGAGGCGCGCGGCTTCGACCCCCGTATGCAGATCGCGGATGATCGCGCGCGGAATCACCATCACCGACGACGCGCCAATGCCCTGGATGATGCGCCAGGCGATCAGCGCGTCGATGTCGGGTGCGAACGCGCATCCCAACGACCCCACCATGAATACGGCCAGGCCGAAATATAGCGGCTTCTTACGCCCAACCATGTCTGACACCGGCCCATAGATCAGCTGGCATACACCGAACGCCACGAAGAACACGGTCAGCGTCATCTGGGTGGCGGCGGTGGTGGCGTTGAGGCCGGCGGCTATGGTCGGCATCGCTGGCAGGTACATGTCGATGGCGAAGGGCCCGACCGCGGCCAGGAGACCCAGCACAATGGCCATGCGCGCGAAGCTGAGAGGCATAGGACGTTTCCCAATCATCCGAAGGGCGCCGTTTGTGCCCTCAACCGGCGCTGTCTGTCCAGACGAGGCCGCGGTGCGCAAGGCCCAGGCTCCGGCTTTGTGGACGACGCCCCACGGGAAAGGCGGACCGCCAGGAAGCCCTGAAGGCTATCGCGCGTCTACCAAGCGATCGCAGGGAAACCGTTGCAGGGCAAAATACATTGCTTGGTATGAGTTTTCAGCCCCGCGCCGGTGCCGGGGGGTAAAAGCAAAACTTTGCGGTTTTGAGCCCAAATGAGGATACCGCCCAAGGATTTAGTCGGACTTTCCAGGAAAATAGCGATGATTCTCGCCCGTTGGCCGCGTATATTAAATTGCCGGTCCGCTTTCTAGGGAGGGGAGGTCTGGCTGGCGAGGCGCCGTCTACCCGGGCGCCTCCATATCCGGAGGAGGGTGCTGAGGTGCGTGTCCCGCGTCGCGGTTTGGTTTCGGTCTGCGCCTTCGGCGCGGCGGTAGCGCTCGCCGCCTGCTCCGGCGCCGTGTCCGAAAAGCATGGCGCGGCTCCGGCGGTGAAAGCCGCCAAGTCCGCGGCGGTGGAGCCCGCCAACGAGGGCACTCCCGCCCGCATGCGCCTGATAACATCCGACCAGTACCTCAACACGGTCGCCTATGTGTTCGGCGACGACATGCGCATGGACACCAACTTCGCGCCATTGCGCCGCACGGACGGTTTGCTGGAAAACGGCGCCGCCACCATGGGTGTGCCGGCCGCGCAGATCGAACAATATCAGCGCGCCGCCGCGACCATCGCCGCCAAGGTGGTCAATGCCGACCACCGCGACTTCCTGATCCCGTGCAAGCCCGTGGACGAGAAAGCCGCCGACGCCGCGTGCGCCACCAAGTTCCTGTCCGCCACCGGGCGCCTCTTGTACCGCCGGCCGATGGACGCGGACATGATCAAGGAGGCCGTCGACAAAGCGGCCGAAGGCGCCGCGCGTATGAAGGATTTCTACGCCGGCCTCGCGCTGGCGGTGGAAGGCATGCTGATCAGCCCCGACGCGCTGTTCATCGCCGACATCTCCGAGCCCGATCCCAAGCGCCCGGGCAAGGAGCGCCTGGACGCCTATTCGCTGGCATCGCGTCTTTCGTTCTTCCTGTGGAATGCCGCGCCCGACGACGCGGTCCTCAAGGCCGCCGAAACCGGCGAGATTCTCACGCCGAAGGGCCGCGCCAAGGTCGTCGATATGATGCTGGCGTCCCCGCGCCTCGTCGCCGGGATGCGCACCTTCTTCGACGACATGTTCGGCTTCGACGACTTCGCCAACCTCGCCAAGGACCCGAAGGTTTATCCCTCGTTCACCGGGGTCGCGGTCCAGGACGCGCGCGAGCAGACGTTGCGCACGGTGATCAGCCACCTGCTCGACAAGCAGGGCGATTATCGCGACCTCTACACCACGCGGTCGACGTTCATCTCGCCGGCGCTGGCGGCGCTGTATCATCTGCCGGCGACGCCCAACTGGATCCCGTATGAATTCCCGGCCGACAGCCCGCGCGTGGGCCTGCTCACCCAGATCAGCTTCCTCGCGGTGCATTCGCACCCCGGCCGCTCGTCTCCGACCCTGCGCGGCAAGGCGCTGCGCGAGCGGCTCTTGTGCCAAGTGGTGCCGCGCCCGCCCGCGAACGTGGACTTCTCCGCGGTCGAGAACCCGACCTCGCCGATCAAGACCCAGCGCGAGCGCGTGTCCATCCACTTGAAGAACCCGGTCTGCGCCGGCTGCCATAAAATCACCGACCCCATGGGCCTCGCGCTTGAGAACTTCGACGGCTCGGGCGCCTACCGCGAGACCGAAAAAGGCGAAGCCATCGACGCCTCGGGCAGCCTCGACGGGGCCGCGTTCAAGACCGTGGTTGGGCTTGGTCAGGCGCTGCACGACCATCCGCAGCTGTCCGCCTGCCTGACCCGGCGCCTTTACAGTTACGGCCTCGGCGGCCCGACCACGAGCGACGACCAGGCCGTGATGACCTATCTGACCGGCAAATTCGCCGGCGAGGGCTACAAGCTGCCCGCGCTGCTGCGCGCGATCGCCACCAGCAATGCGTTTGCCACCGTCCGGAAAGTCGAGCCTGCGGCCAAATCGGCGGCGCTCGAAAGCCCGGCGTCCTTGTCAATCAATGCGACCCAGTGATCTAGGGAGAAACGCCATGACTGAGTTCAATCGTCGTCGGGTGCTGCGCGGGATACTGAACGGAGGCGCGGTCACGGTCGGCCTGCCGCTGCTGGACGTGTTCCTGAACGGCAATGGCAACGCCATGGCCGACGGCAAGCCCATGCCGGTGCGTTTCGGCACCTGGTTCTGGGGCTGCGGTATGAACAAGGCGATCTTCGTGCCGAAGAAAACCGGCGCGAACTTCGAACTGCCGGAGGAAATCGAGGCGCTGAAGCCGGTCCGCAACTATGTGAACCTGTACTCCGGGTTCGATGTGTTCAAGGACGCCAATCCGCCGCTGTGCCACACCTCGGGCTGGATCGCGCTGCGCTCCGGCAGCATGCCCGCGACGCGCATCGACCGGCCGCTGGAGACCATCGACGTGACGGTTGCCAACAAGCTGGGCCGCACCACGCGTTTCCGCTCATTGAGCGCCACCGCGACCGGCGACATCCGCGATTCCTTCAACTATGAAAACGTCAACACGCCGGTTTCGCCCGAGTGGTCGCCGATCCAGTTCTATACGCGTGTGTTCGGCCCGGACTTCCAGGACCCGAACGCGCCGTCGTTCACCCCGAACCCGGTCACGATGGTGCGCAAGAGCGTACTGTCGGGCGTGCTGGATTCCACGGCCCAGCTCAGCAAGACCGTGGGCGCGGCGGACAAGGCGCGCCTCGACCAGTACTTCACGGGCCTGCGGGAACTCGAGCATCAACTGGAAGCCCAGCTGAAGAAGCCCGATCCGATCGCGGCTTGCGTGCAGCCCAAGGGCCCCGGCGAAGTCGTCACCGCGACCCTGGACGCCGCGCTGGTCGGCAAGCGTCACAACATGATGACCGATATCTTCGTCATGGCGGTCGCCTGCGACCAGACCCGCGTGATCAACATGGTGTACGCCAACTCGTTCCCCGCGACCGCGCGTCCCGGCTATGACAAGCCGCACCACAGCGCCACGCATGAGGAACCGGTGGACGAAGCGCTGGGCTATCAGCCGAACGTGTCGTGGTACACGCGCCGGGCCATGGAATCCTGGGCGTACTTCGTCGAAGCCTTCACCAAGATCAAGGAAGGCGACGGCACCGTGCTCGACAACATGCTGCTGTTCGCCAACTCCGACCAGTCGTTCGCCAAGGTCCATGGCATGGACGGCATCCCGATGTTCACCGCCGGCCGGGCGGGCGGCAAGCTCAAGGGCGGTATTCACGTCGCCGGCAACAACACGGCGGGCGCGCGTGTCGGCTACACGATCCAGAAAGTACTGGGCATCGATATCGACAGCTGGGGCACCCAGTCGAACACGACCTCGAAAGAAATCGGCGAAGTCCTGGCTTAATGGCTTAAGGGCCGAACGGCCCCGGTATGGAGCGACGCATGCGCACTGTAGTGAAGATTGGCGGTCTCCTGACCGCCGTGACCTGTCTGGGCCTGGTTGGCGCCATTGCCCCCACTTTATCGGTATGGGCGGCCGCGCCCGGCAAGGCCTTGATCGAGGACTTCCAGGCAGAACCGATGCCGCCCGGGTTCCAGGTGGTCAATACCGAGACCCAGGGCCCCGTGTTCGGCGATCCCAAAGGCAAGTCCATGTACATCTGGCGCTCGGTGCCGCTGCGCCAGGGCAAGGTCGGCGAGGACCCTAACAAGCCCTCATGCAACAACGAACAGATCAAGATGTCGGACGGCCAGTACTCGATCTACGCGCCCGCCTTGCTGCCGGAAGCGGATAAACGCCCCACCTGCACCCAGGTATGGCCGCCGGTGCTAGCCGCGGCCGACGCCAAGCCCGTGGGCAAGTGGACCATCGTCACGCGCCAGGACGGCGCCAAGCAGTGGGCCTATGACAACTACGCGCTCTACACCTCCAACCTCGATGAGCGCCCCGGCGACGTCAACGGCGGCAAGCGCGCGACACCGCCGCGCCAGGTGAACGTCGGCGAGCCGGCGCGCGAAGCCATCGCGCCCGCGCCCGCGGTCCCGCCGGGGATCGACGTCACCGTGACCGCAACCGGCCGCTTGATCACCACCGACAAGGGCTTCACGGTCTATACCTATGACAAGGACAGTGCGGCCAAATCGAACTGCACCGGCGTCTGCGAGGAAACCTGGAAGCCGGTGATCGCGGGGGCGTTCGCCCAGCCGCAAGCGGGCTGGACCACCATCGAGCGTGCGCCGGGCGTGAAGCAGTGGGTATTCCGCGGCAAGCCGCTCTACACCTATCAGCTCGACCGCGAGATCCGTGGGCTGGATGGCCAGGATATGCCCGGCTGGCGCGCGGCCTATACCCAGTTCTCGCCGCCGGCCCCGTCGGAGTTCACCACCCGCGACACGCTCGCCGGCACGGTGCTCGCCGACAAGAACGGCAAGACCATCTATATCTACTGGTGTTACGAGGACGCCCTCGACCAGTTGGCCTGCGATCACCCGAATGCGCCGCAGGCGTATCGCATTGCCATCTGCGGCGCCGGCGACGCCGACCGTTGCGCCAAGACCTGGCCCATGGTGCGCGCCGCCGACAACGCGGTGAGCAACAGCCGGGTCTGGGGCATCGCTTACGTCAACGCCAAGACGGGGAAATGGGCCAAGCAGGGCGAGGCCGACGCCGCGCGGGTTTGGACCTATCGCGGACGGCCGCTGTACACCTACGCCGGTGAAAAACCCGGTGAAGTGCTTGGCGACGAATTCGGCGAACACGATCAGAACCGCAACACGTTCAAGGCCTTCTATATGCAGTCCTTGAATTCCTATCGCTAAGACACACAAGCAAGCACTCTCACCCGAACAAGGCTGATGGAGGCGTCAATGCAGAACAGGTTCCTTGGAAAAGCGGCGCTCATGTCGGCGGCCGCCATGCTCATGGGCGCTTCCGGCGCCATCGCTGCGCCGACCGAGCTGGCTGTGCCGAAGGGTGGCAAGCTGGGACTGGCGGTGTATTGGATGCACTGGTCGATCTACCAGACGCCGGAAGCCAAGACCGAGTGCCCCACCGGCATGAACGTCGGCTCGCGCGAGGAACTGCTCATGCAGTTCCCCGACAAGAACAAGGTCTACACTTACGAGGAAACCGCGCTGAACCGCGAAGCGGCGACCTGGAACCCGGACCTGGTCAAATACGATCTGCCCTTCAAGGAAGCGCAGGGCAACATCGCCATCGGCATGAACCTCGACGGCAAAGTGGGTCCCAAGGACTTCACCAGCCCCGACGGCGAGAAGGGCGTGGACAACCAGTTGTTCCGGGTCATCGGCTGCGTCGACGGCTGGCGCGGCCCGGTCGGCGTGCTCGATCAGTTCGGCCTGACGCGCATGTACCGGAACTCGGTTTATAACCGCGTGCTGCTGGAGATCACTGGCATCGACAGCATGTCCAACGACGATGCCGTGGACGTGGCCACCTACCGCGGCCTGGATCCCCTGCTGACCGACGCCACCGGCAACACCTTCATGCCCGGCGGTTCGCAGCGCATCGACGTGCGCTACGGCGGCAAGCTGGTCAGCCACCGCAAGGGCAAGATCGTGGACGGTGTTCTGATCACCGAGCCGGCCGACTGGACGTTCCCGGAATACCAGGTCAACACGCAGCTGATGCATGACGCGCGCTTCCGCCTGAAGCTGACCGCCGACGGCGCGGAAGGCCTGATTGCCGGCTACGCCGACATTAAGGATTGGCACTCGGCCTTCATCAAAGGCTGGTCGACCATCCGCTCGGGTCAGGGCCTGGGGTCCCAGCCGTCGCACGCGCGGGCGCTAGAGCGTCTCGCGGATGCCTATCCGGATCCGCAGACCGGCAAGAATACTGCGATCTCCGCGGCGCTTGATGCAAGATTTGTGCAAGTGTTTATCCAGCATCCGGAAAATCGTGTCGCTGAAACGGCGCCCGCTTCAGCCGCGCAACAACGCGCTGAACGCCGTTAAGTCCGCTTTTTAGGTCTCAGAGAAGGGCGCACGGGATCAGGTGCGCCCTTCTTTTTTGCGCTTGCCGAGCGGCTGTGGCGCGCATGCGTTAACTTTTGCGCATGCCCATAAAAGTTTGTCGCGATCCTAAAAGCGCTTGTGAAGGTTTTCACCCACCATCATCATACCTACACATTCGGAACAGAGCTGTGAGGCTGGCCAGAGCATAATGCGAACATTCGGGAGGAGGGCAGTGGGGTTCCGCTGCTCCCGGATCGTGCGCTGTCCAAGTTGATTCCAATTCACAAGTGGCGGCGCTGCCGCCACCTCAAGGGGGAGACCTTATATGTCCGCTACGATTTCACGTGCCGAGTCCGCGAACGCTACCGGCTTGGCTTCGTCACGGTTGCCCGCCGGTTTCCTGGCGCGCCGCCCCCTGTCCATGACCGCGCTATCGGCCATCGTCGCCACCGGCGCCGTAGTGATTCCCTCCGCATCTTCCGCGCAGACCGCGCCGGCCGCCGCCGCGCCGCAGAGCGCGCAGGCGCCCGCGACCGAGGAAATCATCGTCACCGGTTCGCGCGTCATCACCAACGGATTTGAAGCGCCGACCCCGGTGAGCGTCGTCGCCACCGAAGCGATCGAAGCCGCCGCCCGTCCTGACCTCGCGGATTTCGTCAACACGTTGCCGGCAGTGAGCGGCAGCTTCACGACCCAGTCGCAAGTGCAGAACCTGTCGAACGGCCGCGGCGGCATCAACGCCATCAGCTTGCACGGCCTGGGCGTCGCGCGCACCCTGGTGCTCCTGAACGGCCACCGCTCGGTTGACTCGACCGCCGACGGCTACGTCGACGTATCCGCGTTCCCGCAAGGCCTGGTCAGCCGCGTCGACGTGGTGACCGGCGGCGCCTCGGCCGCCTACGGTTCGGACGCGGTCGGCGGCGTCGTCAACTTCATCCTCGACACTAAATATGTCGGCCTCAAAGGCGAAGTCTCGGGCGGCGTCACGTCCCGCGGTGACGCGCGCAACTGGAAGATCGATCTCACCGGCGGCCATGTTTTCGGCGGCGGTCGCGGTCACTTCCTGTGGTCGCTCGAAGTGCAGCATGGCGACGGCGTTCCCGATTACGCCAAGGCGCGTGACTGGTCGTCCTACGGCCAGACCGCCATTGCCAACCCGGCCTACGGCACGGGCACCGGACAGAGCACCTCGGTGCCGCAGTTCCTGCATGTCTACAACGGTGGTCCCGACCAGGTTCTGCCCGGCGGCATTATCACCTCCGGCCCGCTCAAGGGCATCATCTTCGGGCCCGGCGGCACGCCGCGCAATTTCAACTACGGTTCGATCACGGCCGGCATCGTCACCGCCGGCGGCGACTGGATGACGCAGAAGAACTACCAGAACGCCACCATCGACCCGCCGCTCACCCGCCGCAACGCCTTCGCCCGTCTCAGCTACGATGTGACCGACGACATCAACGTCTACGGCGAAGCCTCCTGGGCGGATAACTTCGAAGCCAACGGCATCGCCGCCGAATTCTATGCCGGCAACCTGGTGCTCTCGGCTTCGAACCCGTTCCTGCCGGCGTCCGTGGCGGCCCAGGCCGCCGCCGCGAAGGTGACCCAGTTCAACATGGGGACGTTCCTGGTGGACATCTACGGGTCCGCCAATCCGAACGCCTATAACTACGGCGTTCCGGGCCTGGTCGGGCTGCAGCGTCGCATCACCAACCGCTACCTGTTCGGCGCCAACGGCAAATTCAACGCCATGGACATCGACTGGGACTGGGATGCCTACTTCCAGCTGGGCAAGACCCGCTCCGCCGAGCGGTCTGCCAACAACATCAACGCGGCTAACTTCACCCGCGCCCTCGACGCGGTGACGGGGCCCAACGGCGCAATCGTGTGCCGTTCGACCTTGACCAATCCCACCAATGGCTGCGTGCCGTACAATATCTTCGGCATCGGTGTCGCCTCCACGGCGGCGCTCCAATATGTGTCGGGCACCTCCTACCGCGGCCAGATCATGAACCAGCACGCGGCGGGTCTGTCGTTCAACTCCAAGCCGTTCGACTCCTGGGCCGGCCCGGTCGGGTTCGCCACCGGTATCGAGTGGCGCGAAACCAAAGTGAAGGGCATCACCGACCCGGTGTCCAAGGCCATCGGCTGGTTCAACTCCAGCTACCAGCCCACCATCGGCCAGTACAACGTGAAGGAAGCGTTCGCCGAATTCCTGGTGCCGCTGGCCCGCGACACCGTATGGGCCAAGGCCATGGATGTGGACATCGCCGGCCGCGTCACCGACTACAGCAACTCCGGCACCGTGGAGACCTGGAAGATCGGCCCGACCTGGACGCCGATCGACGACCTGCGCTTCCGTGGCGGCATCTCCCGCGATGTCCGCGCGCCGAACCTTGGCGAACTCTACTCCGGCGGCTCGAACAGCGCCTCGGCGGGCGCCGGTCTGCTCGATCCGTTTAACGGTAACCTGCCTGCGACCGGCAGCCAGAACCTCAATGGCGTGGGCAATCCACTGCTCAAGCCTGAAACCGCCATCTCCAAGGGTATCGGCGTGGTTGTTCAGCCCCGGTTCTGGCCGGGTTTCAGCGCGTCGGTTGACTACTGGAACGTCAAGATGAATGGGGCCATCGGCACCTTGTCGGCCCAGGACATCCTCAACCAGTGCTACCTGGGCAAGACTCAGCTGTGCTCGGGCGTCACCCGGCCGCCGGTCAGCCCGGTCCTCACCGTCGCGGTCGCCAACTACAACATCGCGCAGAGCTACTATCGCGGCATCGATTTCGAAGCCGGATACACGCTGCATCTCGACGATGTTATGTCCGATTGGAACGGCACTCTGAGCAACCGCTTCCTCGGTACGGTCTTCCTGACCAGCCGCACCGACAACGGCATCACGCCGGTGATCGAGCTGGTGGGCGGCAACCTGACCCGTAAGTTCAAGTGGAGCAACACGGTCACGTATAGCAGCGACCCGATCACCGTTGTGGTGCAGTTCCGCGGCTTCAGCGCCGGCGTCACGAACACCGCTTGGATCCAGTGCACCACCGGCTGCCCGGCGTCCACCACCGCGCATCCGACCATCGACAACGCGGCTCTGCGCGGCGAGTTCGACTTCGACACCACCTTTACCTACAAGGTCACCGAGGAGGTGTCGGCGTTCCTCAGCATGCAGAACGGGCTGGATAAGGATCCGCCGGCGCAGATGACGGGTGTGACCGGCAGCGACACCATCCTCGGTCTCCAGCCGACCATTCCCAAAGGCATCTACGGAGTCCTCGGCCGCACCTTCCGGGCGGGCGTGCGCTTCAAGATGTAAGACGGCCATTCTGATCTGAAAAACGGCGGGATCATGTGAGTATGATCCCGCCGTTTTCTTTTGCCCGCCGCTACGTGTTATCATTTGCCTCGACCATGACCTGAGGCTGGCGGCCGCATGATTCTCGAAATCCCGAACCTTCTTTCGCCGGCCGAAGTGGCGCGGCTGACGGCTCTTTACAGTGAACTGACGTTCGCGAGTGGGCGCTCGTCCAATCCGGCCAACCAGACCAAGAACAACCTGCAAGCCGATCTCGCGACCCCGCAGGGGGCCGAAGCCTCCAAAATCGTCGCCGAGGGGCTGACGCGCTCGCAGATGTTCTACGATTTCGCGCTCCCCAAGCACATCGCGGCGCCCTTGATCGTCCGCTATGAACCCGGCATGCAGTACGGCATCCACGCCGATGTCCCGCACATGCGGATCTCAAGCAGCCAGCTGCTGCGCTCCGACCTTTCGGCCACGGTGTTCATCGCCGATCCCGCCACCTACCAGGGGGGCGAACTGGTGATCCATCTAGGGACACACCCGGTGGTCGTGAAGGGCGAGGCGGGATCCGCCATCGTTTACCCTTCGACCACGCTGCATGAAGTGCGTCCGGTCATATCCGGTGCGCGGCTGGTGGCGGTGACGTTCATCGAAAGCCTGATCCGCGAGGAATCCAAGCGCACCCTCATGTACGAATTGAATGAGGTCGCGGTGCTCGAAGGTCTCAAGCTCAGTTGGCAGAACCGGGTGCGGCTGGAAGGCGTGCGCTATAACCTGATGCGGATGTGGTCCGAGGACTGACGCGCGTGCGCTTGCGCCTCTCCAACTACATCCATCTGCTGCCGGTCAGCCCTGAGCGCGTGCTTATTGTCGATGCCATCAGCCACGTGCGGCTGGTTGTCACCCGCGAATTCGCGCAATACCTGCATGGCTTCACGACCCCACGCGACGTTCAGGCCGACGACACCATCCGCGCGCTGCTTGAGCGCGCCATCCTTACGGATAAAACGCCGGGGGACGAACTCGCGCATGTCGCCGGCATGCTGGCGGAATACCACGGGCGTGATCCCGGCGTGTTGCTCGATCAGTTCCGCAGAAAGGCCAGCGAGGGCGTCCAGCCGTACTGGGCGGTCACGGCGGCCCTGGGCGAGAGTGATCTCAAAGGCGGGGGCCGGCGGGTTGATGTGTTGCTCTTCGGTGAGTGCGACGTGCAGATGGAGGCCGACTTTCTGCGCCGCGACGCAGCGGCCCGGGGCGTCGATCTGCGGGTCGCCGCAACCTTCCCCAGCGACCTGCGCTTTGCCGCCGAGCATGCGCACGATGCGGTCATCATCGGCGCCCTGCGCGGCCGGTTCACGATTGTCGAAGAGATCCACGCCGGGAGGGAGCCGCACGATGCCTTCATTTTGCAGGTGCGTGAAATTCTCCGCGGCCTGCGCCAACTGACGGCGGCGCCGATCCTGATCGACAATCTTCCCGAACCGACGGTGCAGCCCTTGGGTCTGGCCGAGCGCGGCGCCCATGGCCACCGCAACCGCTTCCGGGCCGCCAACATCGCGCTCGCGGCGCTGGTGGAAGACTTCGCCGACGTTCATGTCGTCGATGTCGCGGCCGCTTACGCGGGCGCCGGCGCGGAGCGCCTTGTCGATGACGGCGAGGTGGGGTTTGTGCATTGCGGCTCGCCGGGGTGGATGCTGCAGCGGGCCGAAAGCGAGAAGGCCGCGGTTCACAACATCTTCCCCGACCTCGCGCCGCTCGCGCGGTGGGTCGGCGGCGATCCCTACGGCCGTGAACCGGTCGCGGCGCGCGCCCACGTGGATGCGCTCGCGACGGTGCTGGGTTGGGACCGCAAGAAGTGCGTAATCGTCGACTTGGACGGCGTGCTGTGGCCGGGCGTATTGGCCGAGACCGGACGTCCGTTCGCGTGGAGCGAGTCGGTCAGCGGACCATACTCTTTCATTGGGCTGTTCTTCGGCCTGCACGAAGCCCTGCTGGCCCTGAAAAATCGTGGCGTCCTGCTCGCCTGTGTCAGCAAGAACGATGAAGCCACCGTGCGCGAGCTATGGACATACGAAGACCACTACCCGAAACAGCAGCTGCTCACGCCCGACGACTTCGTCACCTGGCGTGTGAATTGGGACGACAAAGTGGAGAACATCCGGTCCATCGCCGCGGAACTGGGGTTCGCGATGGATGCCTTCCTGTTCATTGACGATAGTCCGGTCGAGCGCGCCCGCGTGCAAGCGCGCTTGCCGGAGGTGGAGGTCTGGGGCGAGGAGCTGTTCTCCTTGCGCCGGCGCCTGCTCAACGACCCGCGCCTGCAGCTGCCCCGGGTGAGCGCGGAGGCCGCCGCGCGCACGGAACTG
The DNA here is from genome assembly GCA_947475365.1 of Fidelibacterota bacterium. Lineage (GTDB taxonomy): Bacteria > Pseudomonadota > Alphaproteobacteria > Rhodospirillales > Rhodospirillaceae > SHVO01. The sequence continues at coordinate 16,611 of CANJOI010000024.1, forward strand.
ACCAAGGCGCAATTGCAGCGCGCGGGCGCGCGCAGCGGCGCCGATGGTATGAGCGAAAGTGAATTTGTCGCCTCTCTCAATGTCCAGACCAGGATTGAGCAGGTGACGAGCCCGGAGAGCCTCACCCGCGTTTCCGAGCTTTTCCAGCGAACGACGCAATTCAACACCACCGGCGTCCGGTTCAGCGCGGCCGAGCTGGCGGCGCTTATGGGAGCGGCGGGCAACTATATCTACACGGCGTCGGTGTCCGACCGGTTCGGTGATCACGGCCTCGTCGGCGCGGCGGTCATCAGGCAAGGAGACATTGCCGGCCTAGTCCTGAGCTGCCGCGTGCTGGGCCTTGGGGTCGAGCATGAATTCATGCGCCGTATCATCGCTGAAGTGGGGCCGCATCACCCGTATCTGACGGGGCGTATCATCCCAACAGCGCGCAACACGCCGGTACGCAACCTCTACCGCGACCATGATTTTGCGCCGGCGGGCGATGGGCTGTGGCGGCTCCCGGCCAGGCGCTAGGCCGTCCCGGCAATTTCATTGCTTGGTATGCAATTCGCCCCCGGGCGTTCCCGTCCGCTCAAAAGTAAAACTTTGCCGGTTTGGCCCCGGAATGAGGATGCGGATCAGGGATTTAGCGCGTTTTAGCCCAAAATGGCGATGATTCTCCGTCCCCGCCGGCGTATATTCCTGAGACGGACTGGGAGGTCCGGATTCGCGGTGTCCCGCTGTGTCGAGGGTGCCCGCGGAGGAGGAGGAAGTCCAAGAACGTTTTCGACCCCATGCTGTTATCGCGCGCCGGCCGCCCCTGGCGAGCAGGCGTCGGCGCGGTCCAAGGGGTAATCTGGTTTTTGCGCTGATTGCGTCGTTCGTGTCCGGGAAGGGAATAGCAGCTTGAAGTTTGGTTCTGTGCGTTCGGTGGCCTCCTCACATGCGCGCTCTGCCGTGTCCTCGCCGCGGCTCGTCCGCGCGCTTTGCTTAAGTTCGGCGGGTGTCCTGGCGGCATTGGTGCTGGCCGGTTGCTCGGCCAAGACCGAGACCAGCGCGGGGGCCAAGCCCCAGGCGGCGGTCACGGCGCCGGAACCGCCGATTGCCAATGCCCCGCTGCGCGTGCGTGTGCTCACCCAGGATCAGTATTTCAATTCGCTCGCCTATGTCTTCGGCCCGGATGCGCGCCTTGATGCCCGCTTCCCGCCGTTCCGCCGCACCGACGGTTTGCTCGCCCTTGGCGCCGGCGCGGCCGGCGTCACGGCCAGCGGGGTGGAGAAGTTCCAGCACACGGCGCAGCTTCTGGCCGCCCAGGTCGTGGATGTGCGCCACCGTGACTTCCTGGTGCCGTGCAAGCCCAAGTCCACCACGGCGTCCGACGAAGCCTGCGCCACCCAGTTTATCAAGGCGACAGGACGGCTGTTGTACCGGGCGCCGATGACGCCTGAGAAGCTGGCCGCCACCGTGGGCGCCGCCAACGACGCCGCGGACAAGGTGCACGATTTCTACCGGGGGCTCGCGTTCGCTCTTGAAGGCATGCTGCTCGACCCGAATTTCATCTTCGCCGCCGAGAAGTCCGAGCCGGACCCCGCGAACCCGGGCCGCCAGCGGCTCGATCCCCATTCGGCCGCGACACGCCTGAGCCTGTTCCTCTGGAACCAGTTGCCGGATGACACGCTGCTCAAAGCCGCCGACCGCGGTGACTTGAACACCAAGGCCGGCCGCATGAAAGTGGTCGACGGCATGCTGGCCAATCCGCGCGTGGAAGAAGGCACCCGCGCGTTCTTCGGCGACATGCTGGGCTTCGATGACTTCGACAGCCTGTCGAAGGACCCCATGGCCTATGCGTCCTTCACGGGCGCCACCGCCATCGATGCGCGCGAGCAGACACTGCGCGTGATCGTGGATCAGCTGATCAAGAAGGACGGCGACTACCGCGACCTGTTCACGACCCGCACCACGTTCCTGTCGCCGTCCCTGGCGGCGGTGTACCGCCTGCAGACGGCGCCGGGCTGGGTGGAGGTCAATTTCCCCGAGGGCAGCCAGCGCGCCGGCTTACTGTCGCAGGTCAGCTTCCTCGCGCTGCACGCCCATCCGGCGCGCAGCTCGCCGACGCGCCGCGGCAAGGCGGTGCGTGAGCAGCTCCTGTGCCAGAAGGTGCCGGAACCGCCGGCCAACGTGGACTTCTCGATCGTGGAAGACCCGAAGGCCATCTACCACACCGCGCGCGAGCGCGTGACGGCGCATCTCTCCAATCCGGTCTGCGCCGGCTGCCACAAGATCACCGACCCCATCGGCCTCGCGCTCGAGAATTTCGACGGCGCGGGCCAATACCGCGACACGGAAAAAGGCGCGGTGATTGACGCCAGCGGGACCCTGGATGGCAAGCCCTTCAAGGATGCCGCCGGCCTGGGACAGGCGCTGCACGACAGCCCGGCCCTGGCGTCGTGCTTGGTCCGGCGCGCCTTCAGCTACGGGGTCGGCAGCCCCGACACCGGCGGCCGCGATGAATTGATGGCCTACTACAACAAGGCGTTCAGCGCGCAGGGCTACAAGTTCAAGGGCCTGTTGCGGAATATCGCGCTGAGCGATGCGTTCTTTACGGTTGCGGAAAAGACTGCGGAGAAATAGGCGCGGCTTTACCCGCGTGAGCGGGTTCGCTGATGCGCCGGGCAAGACAGAACAGGGAGTAGCGTCATGACCGATCTTAATCGTCGTCGTGTACTGCGTGGGATGCTGAACGGAGGGGCAGTGACTGTGGCGCTGCCGCTGCTGGATGTCTTCCTGAACGGCAACGGCAATGCCCTGGCCGACGGCAAGCCCATGCCGGTGCGTTTCGGCACCTGGTTCTGGGGCTGCGGCATGAACGCCAAGGTGTTCACGCCCAAGACCTTCGGCACCAACTGGGAACTGCCCGAGGAAATCGCCTGCCTCAAGGATGTGAAGAAGCACCTGAACCTGCTGTCCAACTTCAACGCTTTCAAGGACACCTCGCCAAACCTGTGCCACTACACCGCCTGGGTGACCATGCGCACCGGCATCGCGCCCGAGAGCGGCGATCACCGCCCCGGCGAGACCTATGACGTGACCGTGGCCAAGAAAATCGGCCGCACCACGCGCTTCCAGAGCCTGACCGCCACCGCCACCGGCGATGTGCGCACCAGCTTCTCCTATGAAAACGCCAATTCGCCGAACGCGCCCGAATGGTCGCCGGTGAATTTCTACACCCGTCTGTTCGGCCCGGACTTCCAGGACCCGAACGCGCCCACCTTCACGCCCAATCCGCGCACCATGGTGCGCAAGAGCGTGCTGTCGGGCGTGATGGACCAGACCAATCGCCTCAAGGGCAAGGTCGGCGCCGAGGATAAGGCGCGCCTTGACCAGTATTTCACCGGCCTGCGCGACCTGGAGCGCCAGTTCGACCAGCAGCTCACCAAGCCGGATCCGATCGCGGCTTGCCTGCCGCCCAAAGCGGCGCCGGAAGACACCAAGATCGGCGGGGATACCGAACTGGTCGCCCATCGCCACAAGCTCATGACCGACTTGATGGTGATGGCGGTGGCCTGCGACCAGACCCGCGTGTTCAACATGGCCTATTCGGCGGCCCAGGCCGCCACCATCAAGGTCGGTTACGAGAAGCCGCACCACACCACAACGCATGAGGAGCCGCTCGACGAACGCCTGGGCTATCAGCCGATTGTGTCGTGGTTCACCCAACGCTCGATGGAAAGCTGGGCCTATTACGTCGACGCCTTCTCCAAGGTTAAGGAAGGCAGCGGCAGCCTGCTCGACAACTGCCTGATCATCGGCTCGACCGACCAGTCGCTGGCGCGCATTCACGCCCTCGACAACGTGCCGATGTTCACGGCCGGCCGCGCCGGCGGCAAGGTCAAGGCCGGGCTCCACATCGATGGTGGCGGCTCGACCGTGGTGCGCCTCGGCTACACCGCCATGAAAGTCATGGGCGTGGACATCGGCTCCTGGGGCACCAAGAGCAACACCACGTCCAAGGAAGTCGGCGAAATCCTCGCCTGATAACACCGGGCCCTGGTTTGCCGGGGCTTAAGGAGGCGGCATGCGGCTTCGTTCCGGTATTGCTGGCGCAGTGATCCTTGTGGCTTCAGCCGCGGGCCTTGCGCATGCGCAGTCTCAAAAGACGCGCCTGACGGAAGACTACATCAAGGCGCCGATGCCGCCGGGCTTCCAGGTCATCAACACCGAGCTGGAGGGCAATGTCTTCGCCGATGCCAACGGCAAGACGCTGTACCAGTGGCCCATGAAGCCGCTGCGCAATGGCGATGCCGGCGAGCAGAAGGGCAAGCCTTCCTGCGACGACAAAAAATACACCGAGAACGCGGGCCTCATGAGCCCCTATCCCGGCGGCTTCGTCCTGCCGGAAGTGGAGCAGCGTCCGAGCTGCACGGGCCTTTGGCCGCCGGTGCTCGCGGCCGATGACGCCAAGCCGGTCGATAAGTGGACCGTGGTGAAACGGCCGGACGGCCGCAAGCAGTGGGCCTATGACGGCTTCGCGCTCTACACCCTCATTCTCGACAAGAAGCCGGGCGACGTGATCGGCGGCACCAACCGCAAGCTGGTGGGCGAGGGCGGCGCGCCGCGCGAGCCGGTGGGCCCCAAGGCCAATGTGCCACCGGGCTTCGTGGTGTCGCAGACCGCGCTGGGCCGCCTGGTCACCGACGCCGCGCACAAGTCGGTCTACACCTGGGACAAGGATCAGCCGAACAAGTCCAACTGCACCGGCGCCTGCACCGAGGAGTGGAAGCCAGTGCTCGCCCCTCAGTCCGCCCAGAGCATCGGCGAATGGTCGGTGTTCGAGCGCGCGCCGGGCGTGAAGCAATGGGCCTTCCGCAAGAAGCCGCTGTACCTGCATGTCTTCGATCCCGAAGGCCACAACGCCAGCCTTGAGGGCAGCGACGTGCCCGGCTGGCGCAACGTC
>CANJOI010000025.1 GCA_947475365.1 Fidelibacterota bacterium
CCTGGGCCGACGAAAAGCAGCTCGCCTCCTATCTCACCATGCTCGAAGAGGCGGACAAGCGCGATCACCGCAAGATCGGCCAGGAAATGAACCTGTTCCATCTGCAGGAAGAGGCGCGCGGCGCGGTGTTCTGGCATCCCAAGGGCTGGACCCTCTACCGCACCCTGCAGAACTACATCCGCCGCCGGTTGGAGGCGTCCGATTATCAGGAAGTGAACACCCCGCTGCTGATGGACAGGGTGCTGTGGGAACGCTCCGGCCACTGGGACAAGTTCGGCGCCAAGAACATGTTCACCAGCGAGTCCGAGCAACGCCATCTCGCCGTGAAGCCCATGAACTGCCCGGGCCACGTGCAGATCTTCAACCAGGGCATCCGCAGCTACCGCGAGCTGCCGCTGCGCATGGCCGAGTTCGGCTGCTGCCACCGCAACGAGCCTTCGGGCGCTTTGCACGGCCTGATGCGCGTGCGCGCCTTTACCCAGGACGACGCCCATATCTTCTGCACCGAGGACCAGGTGCGGAGTGAGACCAAGAAGTTCATCGACCTGCTGCGCAGCGTCTACACCGACCTGGGCTTCACCGAGATCCGGGTGAAGTTCTCGGATCGCCCCCCCACCCGCGCCGGCTCCGACGCCACCTGGGACAAGGCGGAAGCCGCCCTGCGCGAAGCCACCGAGGCGGCGGGCCTGGAATGGACCCTCAATCCCGGCGAAGGCGCGTTTTACGGGCCGAAGCTGGAATTCGTGCTGAAGGACGCCATTGGCCGCGACTGGCAATGCGGCACCCTGCAGGCGGATTTCGTGCTGCCGGAACGCCTTGGCGCCCATTACATCGGCGAGGACGGAGGCAAACATGTGCCCGTCATGCTGCACCGGGCGATCCTGGGCTCGTTCGAGCGCTTCATCGGCATGCTGGTGGAAAACTATGCCGGCAAGTTCCCCCTGTGGCTGGCGCCGCTGCAGGCGGTGGTCTGCACCATTACCGACGAAGCCAAGCCCTACGCCGAGGAAGTCGCCGCCAAGATGAAGGCCGCCGGCCTCAGGGTGGAAACCGACCTCCGCAACGAAAAAATCAACTACAAGGTGCGGGAGCACTCCCTCGCCAAGGTGCCGGTGCTTGTGGTGGTGGGCAAAAAAGAAGCCGAGACCCAGGCCGTGGCCTTGCGCCGTTTAGGTGGTCAAAACCAGGAAATTCTTGCGCTTACAGAGGCAACCGATAAACTTGCGAAAGAAGCCGCGGTTCCCGGAACTTAATCCCGGCCCATGGTTTTTGTTTGAGGACCCTGTGCGTATTTCGTGCGGGGGTTTAGGGGCCACGCGCGGAAAGCGCGTATCTTCAGGGTTCGACCCGGACTAACAACAACAGGAGACTGCTACATAGCTAGATTTGACCAACCGGCGCCCGCGTCCAAGGATGGACCGCGCACCAACCACCAGATCGATAACAAGACCGTGCGTCTGATCGGTGCTGATGGCGACAATTTTGGAGTGGTGGACCGCGCGTTCGCCCTCAGCAAGGCCGATGAAGCGGGCCTGGATCTCGTCGAGATTTCTCCGAACGCCGACCCGCCGGTGTGCAAAATCCTCGATATCGGCAAGTACAAGTACGAGGAACAGAAGCGCAAGAACGAGGCGCGCAAGAAACAGAAGGTGATCGAGGTCAAGGAGATCAAACTCCGCCCGAACATCGACGATCACGATTACGACGTGAAGATGCGCGCCACCAAGCGATTCCTCGAGGAAGGCGACAAGGTGAAAGTGACCTTGCGTTTCCGCGGCCGTGAAATGGCCCACGTGGAATTGGGGCACCAGCTCCTGAACCGCGTGAAGGGCGACTTCGATGGCCAGGCCAAGGTTGAATCGGAGCCGCGTTCCGAAGGCCGGCAAATCGTGATGGTCCTCGCGCCCAAGTAACGCGCTGACGACCGACGAAAACAAAACGGCGCCGGATGATCCGGCGCCGTTTTTATTTATCTATTCGCCTTCTTTATTCAGCGGGCGCGAGATGCATCCGCCTCCGGCGCGCCCTGGTGCGCGCAACGCCCGCCACCAGCCAGACCATCATGACGAACGCCAGCAGCATGGTCGAACCCTGGGCCATGCCCAGCATCCTGGTTTGGGCGATGGTATGCGCCCAGGGCGAACCCGCCATGGCGGCCTCACGCAATGCGCCAATCCGTGAGAACGCCTCGTTCACGGCGCCGCCGGCGAGCATGTAAAAGCTCAACACCATCATGACCGGATGCCCGTAAGCGCCAAGCCAGGCGCGCTGATTGCGCGCGGCCCACACGCCGAGACCGATGAACAGCAAGGTCGCGATGGCCATCCAGTGGAACATGTTGAAGGCCGGCAATCCTTCGATCGGCGCGAACAGGCCGAGCGCGGTGACGTTGGCGATCACCATGGATCCCACATACCAGTAGCCAAGGGTGCGATGGCGCCGCGTCCCCTTGCGTAGCGCGAAGACGAAGGGCGCCGCGATCAGCGCGACCATGCAGGCAGCGGAATGAATCCAGCCCAACACAGAGATATCGAAGAGTCTCATGACGTCCGTCCCTTTGTTTGTTGTTTAAATAGTGGCTGCGGCGAGCCCGGGCTGCGGCCAGAAACGCGCGGCGGCGGCGGCGCCCGCGCCGATCTCAAGCACGCCGAAGGCCGCGATCACCGCCTGAATGGGAATGCCGGGCGCGAGGTACCCGAGTGCGGCGACGCACAGGCCCGCCGCCCCCAGCAGCACGATCCACCGGCCCAGGGGCCGCCCCATGGGCAGGAAGTGAAGCGCGGCGATGGCAAGGACGGTGAGCCAGATCAGGCGCAGATCGCCGTGCAGGCGCGGCAGGATCGCCGGCATGGCGACGGCTTGGGCGATAATCGCGCCGACGAAAAGGCTGAGATCCAAACGCGATGGCGGCGGCGACGGGACGCGCAGGGCGAACCGGACCGCGATCACGGCCAATACGCCCGCGGCGGTTCCCGCATGAAACAGCTGCAGCGCGTGGGACGGCCAGTTCGCCGCCACGGCGACCAGGCTAGCCCCCGCGGTGGTCACAAACAGGGCGCCCGCGACTTTACCGGCGGGTGAAAAACTCATGGCTGCGATCCTTCCGCAAGATTGGCGTTGTCGATGACGTCTTTGAGATAAGCGACGTGGCGGGCGAAGGCCTTGCGGCCATCCTTGGTCATGGTGACCTGCGTGCGCGGCTTTTTGCCGACGAAGTCTTTTTCGATCTTCACGTAGCCGGCGTTCTCCAGTGTCGTGAGATGAGCGCCGAGGTTGCCGTCGGTGGCGCCGGACATGGTCTTGAGACGCGGGAAGTCGAGCGCTTCGCCATCGGTCAGCGCGTTGAGTGCCGACATGATCTTGAGCCGCACCGACTGATGGATGATTTCATCCGGTTCCATCACGCGGTCCTCATCCAGAAGCCGGTGAGGATCAGACCCCCGCCGCCGACCGCCGCCATCCAGAAGGCGAACCACGGGGCCAGGAAGAAGAAGCCGCCCATGGTGGCGGCCGCGATCACGAGGCCCAGCCATATGAGACGGGGACGGTTACCCCAGATGCCTGCCAGTCCATAGGCCATGGCCGTGACCAACGCCGGGAAGGCGTTCATCTGGTTAACGTCATGAGGCGGCAGGATCGCGTAGGTCGCGCAGATGAACAGCGCGAAGGCGACGAAACTCGCCCACCACATGTTGCCCTGTCTAAGGCCGCCGGCGTCCTGGCGCCGGTTGCGCCAGCCGATATAGGCGTTGAGCGCGATGCCAGCGAGGATGAGCGGAAGCCACACCACGCCGTAGCGCGGCGAAAGTCCGGTGGCGCCGTAGCCGAGAATCCAGATGGCCCCCCAGATGAAAAAATAGGGAGCGGCGATTCGGTAGCTTTTGAACTCGCGGGAGCGCTGGGCGGCGGTATCTATATCGCGCAGCGCATCGGCGGCTTCGGTGGGGGTGATATTCATAAGATCCTCTTTCAGAGAACTCTGAACTGCAGAGTAAGTGCGTTTAGGGATGTCAGAGAACTCTGTCAAGCAGAGTCTTTAGCCACGGCCGTCCGGTGTTACAGTCGGCGCCGGACTCGGGGCTCAGGGAGACGCGAAATGGACCGTTTAAGTGTTTATACGCCGCAGGTTCTGGCGATCCTGCGCATCGTCACCGGGCTCCTGTTCCTGGAGCATGGCACCCAGAAACTGTTCGGTTTCCCCCCGCCCATGGCCGGAATGCCGCCCGAACTGCCGCCGATGCTGCTGGCCGCCGCGGTTTTGGAGCTGGTGGGCGGGATTCTTATCGTTATTGGCGCCCTCACTCGCCCGGTGGCCTTCGTTCTGTCGGGCCAGATGGCGGTGGCCTATTTCATCGCCCACGGCTCGAAGGGCTTCTTCCCGGCCCTCAACGGCGGTGACCCGGCGATCCTGTTCTGCTTCATTTTCCTCTATCTCGCCTGCGCCGGCGCCGGGCCCTGGAGCGTCGACTCGATGCGGGCCTCCAAGGCCGCTTAAAGCTCGGCTTTCCTGCCTTAACTTATTGATTGAGCGCGAGTCCGGACGGAAAACCGGGACCCACTTTTCCTGGACTCGCTTTGGATCGGCGGGTATAAGCCTCGCCTTCCCGCCGGGACCCGTTTCCGGCGAGGATTTATAATGGGGCCGGAGATGTTCTTCGGGTCCACCGGCCAAAAGGCGAAAAGCCAACGCTATCAGGCTTTTAGGGCATGCCTCCGGCCGGGGTAACGAACGCTCCGAGTCAATCGGAGCCCGCGCACGAAAGGATAGAAAAATGCCCAAGATGAAGACCAAAAGCGCCGCCAAAAAGCGGTTCAAGGTTACCGGTACCGGCAAAGTGAAGGCGGGCAACGCCTTCAAGCGCCACTGCATGGGCGTGAAGCCGCAGAAGATGAAGCGTACGTCGCGCGGCACCATGGTGCTCGCGAAGCCCGACGGCATCATCGTGAAGCGCAACTTCCTTCCCTACGGCTAGACCTCGAATCTTTGACGGAGCACACACATGTCACGCGTTAAACGCGGCGTAACCAAACACGCCCGCCACAAAAAAGTTCTCGAGCAGACCAAGGGCTTCCGCGGCCGTCATTCGACCGCCTACAAGCCCGCGAAGAATCGCCTGGAAAAGGCGCTGCGCTACGCCTATCGCGACCGCCGCCAGAAGAAGCGCGATTTCCGCGCCCTGTGGATTCAGCGTATCAACGCCGGCGTCCGCGCGTTCGGGCTGACCTACTCGCGATTTATCAACGGGCTCAAGAAGGCCGGGATCGAACTGGACCGCAAGGTCCTCGCCGACATGGCTCTGCGTGAGCCGGCGACCTTCGAGACCCTGGTGAAGCAGGCTCAAGCCGCTCTCGCTTAACATCACTGCGACCGTGATGCGTGAAGGGGCCGCCTGCACAAGGCAGGCCCCTTCATTTTTTTGCCTATCCGGAAACACTCATGGCTAACGAAAAGATCGAACAGCTGCGCGGCGAGATCCTGGGCGCCTGTGCCGCGGCGCCGGACATGGCCGCCCTGGAAGCCGTGCGTGTCGGGGCGCTCGGCAAGAAGGGCAGCGTCACCGGACTGATGAAGGATCTCTCGGCGCTTCCGCCGGAAGACCGCAAGGCCTTCGGCCAGCAGGTCAACACGCTACGCGACGAAGTGACCGCGGCGCTGGATGCCAAGAAGGCGACCCTCGGCGACGCCGCGCTGGACGCCAAGCTCGCCAAGGAACGCATCGACATCTCGCTGCCGATCCGCGCCGAGGCCAAGGGCAGCATCCACCCCATCAGCCAGACCATGGACGAAATCGCGGCGATCTTCGGCCAGATGGGTTTCGAAATCGCCGACGGCCCGGACATCGAGGACGATTTCCACAACTTCACCGCCCTCAACTTCCCGCCCGGCCATCCGGCGCGCGAGATGCACGACACCTTCTTCCTGCCGGAGAATGAAAAGGGCGAGCGCTACCTGCTGCGCACCCACACCTCGCCGGTGCAGATCCGCACCATGATGAGCCAGAAGCCGCCGATCCGCGTGATCATTCCGGGGCGCACCTACCGCTGCGACTACGACATGACCCACACGCCCATGTTCCACCAGGTGGAACTGCTGGTCATCGACACCGAAACCAACATGAGCCACCTGCGCGGCTGTCTGCAAGAATTCGTGCGCACTTATTTCGGCGTGGACGACCTGACCACCCGCTTCCGCCCGTCGTTCTTCCCCTTCACCGAGCCCTCGGCGGAGATGGATATCGGCTGCTCGCGCAAGGGCGGCGAACTCAAGATCGGCAACCACGGCGACTGGCTGGAAATCCTGGGCTGCGGCATGGTGCACCCCAATGTCATCAAGGCCTGCGGCCTCGACCCCGACGTCTACCAGGGCTTCGCCGCCGGCATGGGCATCGAGCGCATCGCCATGCTCAAGTACGGCATCCCCGACCTGCGCACGTTCTTCGAATCGGACCTGCGCTGGCTGCGCCACTACGGATTCGCGGCCTTGGACGTGCCCTCGGTGACCGGAGGGTTGTCACGATGAAACAGGCGCCTGTTCCCGAGGCCTATGAACACCTGCCGCAGTGGGCGTTCGGCGATTCCAAAGAGATGGCCAACGAGCTGTGCGCCCTGGTGCTGGCCGGCACCAAGACCGCCACCTGCACCGCGCTCTACTCCTTTGAGCTGGACGACCAGCCGGTGCCGGAGCCCGGCAACCGCAGCGTCATCCTGGACGGCAACGGCGACGCCCGCTGCGTGATCGAATGCGTCGAGGCGGAAGCCGTGCCGTTCGACGACGTGGACGAAGCGTTCGCCCGTGACGAGGGCGAAGGCGACCGCACCCTCAAATCCTGGCGCAAGGCGCACCAGAAATTCTTCGAACGTCAGGGCTATTTCGACCCGGACATGCTGCTGATCTGCGAACGCTTCCGTGTCATCGAGAAGCTCTCGGGAGGCGCCCAATGAAGTTCACGCTTTCCTGGCTCAAGGAGCATCTGGACACCACCGCCAACCTCGACGAGATCACCGCCAAGCTGACGGCGGTGGGCTTGGAAGTGGAAGGCGTCGAGAATCCCGCCAAGGGTCTCGAAGGTTTCATCGTCGCCCATGTGACCGAGGCCAAGCAGCATCCCAACGCCGACCGCCTGCGCCTGTGCACCGTCGATACCGGCGCGGAAGTCCTGCAGGTGGTGTGCGGCGCGCCCAACGCGCGCAGCGATCTCAAAGTCGTGCTGGCGCGCCCCGGCGTGGTGATTCCCATCACCGGCGAAGTCCTGAAGAAGGGCAGCATCCGTGGCGTGGAAAGCCAGGGCATGATGTGCTCCTTCCGCGAACTGAAGCTGGGCGAGGATCACGAAGGCATTATCGAACTGCCGGCGGACGCCAAGACCGGCGCGCCGGTGACCGATGTGCTGAACCTGGACCCGGTGATCGAGATCAACCTGACGCCGAACCGCGTCGATGCGCTGGGCGTGCGCGGCATCGCGCGCGATTTGGCCGCCGCCGGCCTCGGCAAGCTGAAGCCGCTGAATGACGCCCCGATCGCGGGGAAACTCCCGACCTCACGCAAAATCGCGACAGGCCTTTCCGCCAGCGACGCCCACAAGTGTCCGCAGTTCGCGGGGCGCCTGATCCGCAACGTGAAGAACGGCGAAAGCCCGAAGTGGCTCAAAGATCGCCTGAACGCCATCGGCCTGCGCGCGGTGTCGGTGCTGGTGGACGTGACCCAATACCTGACCATCGACCTGGGCCGCCCGCTGCATGCTTTTGATGACGCCAAGCTCACCGGCGATATCGGCGCGCGCCTCGCCACGGCCGGCGAACAGGTGGCCGCGCTCAACGGCAAGACTTACACCCTCGACGAGACCATGGTTGTCATCGCCGATGAAGCCGCGGCCTTGGGCATCGGCGGCATCATGGGCGGTGAGCCTTCCAGCGTGACCGAAGGCACAACCGCTATCTTCCTGGAGTCGGCGCTGTTCGATCCGCGCAATATCGGGGCGACCGGGCGCAAGCTCTCTCTCAACACTGACGCGCGCTACGCTTTTGAACGCGGCGTCGATCCCGCCTCGGCCCTGTGGGGCATCGAAGTGGCGACCCGCATGATCCTGGAGCTGTGCGGCGGCGAACCGGGCGAAGTGGCCGCCGCCGGAGCCGCACCCGCCTGGCAGCGCACCATCGCCTTCGATCCGGCGCGCGTGAAATCCCTGGGCGGCATCGAGATTCAGGACAGCGAGATTAAAGGCATTCTCGAGCGCCTGGGTTTCCAGGTGTCCGGTTCCGGCTCCAATTGGTCGGTGGCGCCGCCGTCGTGGCGCTCGGACGTGGAAGCCTGGCAGGACCTGGTGGAAGAAGTCCTGCGCATCCACGGCTACGACAATATCCCGGCCATTCCGCTGCCGCGCCCGCCCATGCCCAAGACGGTGCTGTCGCCCGAGCAGCGCAAGGTGAACGCCACGCGCCGCGTTCTCGCGGGCCGCGGCCTGAACGAGACCGTCACCTGGGCGTTCCTGCCAAGCGCGCAGGCCGCGCTATTCCGCGGCGAGCTGCCGCTGGTGACGCTCGCCAATCCCATCAGCGCGGACCTGGACGCCATGCGCCCGTCGCTGTTGCCCAACATGATCGCCGCCGCCGGCCGCAACGCCGCGCGCGGCCTGGGCGACAGCACTATCTTCGAGGTGGGTCCCCGCTTTGAGGGTGGCGCGCCCGGCCAGCAGGTGAATATGGCCGCGACTCTTAGGGCCGGCCACACCACTGCGCGCCACTGGGCCGGCACCCGCCGCGCGGTCGACGCCATGGACGCCAAGGCCGATGCCATCGCCGTGCTGGAAGCCGCGGGCCTTAATCCCATCGGCCTGCAGGCGGTCGCCGCCGCACCCGCGTGGTATCATCCGGGCCTCTCAGGCGTTCTCAAGCTGGGTAACCAGGTCGTCGCCGCCTTCGGCGCAATTCATCCGCGCGCCGCCAAGGCGCTGGATGTGGACGGTCCGCTGGTGGCGTCGGAAGTGTTCCTGGAACGCATCCCGCTGCCGAAGAAAAAGGGCGCAGGCGCCGCACGGCCGCTGCTCAAGGCCTCCGTGCTGCAGCCGGTGGAACGGGATTTTGCCTTTGTGGTGGAGGAAACTGTCGCCGCCGACGCGGTGGTGAAGGCCGCCCGCGGCGCGGAACGCGACCTGATCGCAGACGTCGGCGTATTTGACGTCTATCAGGGCGTGCACCTGGGCGAAGGGCAAAAATCGATCGCGATCTCGGTCACCTTGCAGCCCAAGGACGCGACCTTGACAGATGCGGAGATCGAAACGGTGTCGCAGAAGATTGTGGCGGCGGTGGAGAAGGCCTGCGGCGGGAAGCTGCGCGCCTGAGATAACCTCTCGTTTGTATTGAAGTGAAGCGTATATGAGCGACCTCTCTAAAATCCGCAACTTCGCGATCATCGCTCATATCGACCATGGCAAGTCCACCTTGGCCGACCGGTTGATCCAATTCTGCGGCGGCCTGCAGGCGCGCGAGATGACCGAGCAGGTGCTCGATTCCATGGACATTGAGCGCGAACGCGGCATCACCATCAAGGCGCAGACCGTGCGCCTCACCTATCCCGCCGACGACGGCGTCACTTACCAGCTCAACCTGGTGGACACGCCCGGCCACGTCGATTTCGCCTATGAAGTCAGCCGCTCGCTGGCCGCCTGCGAAGGCTCGATCCTGGTGGTGGACGCCTCGCAAGGGGTGGAAGCCCAAACCCTGGCCAACGTTTATCAGGCCATCAACTCCAACCACGAGATCGTGCCGGTTCTGAACAAGGTCGACCTTCCCGCCGCCGACCCGGAGCGCGTGCGCACCCAGATCGAAGACGTCATCGGCCTCGATGCGTCAGACGCGGTATTGACCTCGGCCAAGACCGGCATCGGCATCAAGGACGTGCTGGAAGCCATCGTCAAACGCCTGCCCCCGCCGGTTGGCGAGGTGAACGCGGCCTTGAAGGCACTGCTGGTCGACTCCTGGTACGACTCCTATCTCGGCGTCGTCATCCTGGTGCGCGTGAAGGACGGCTTGATCAAGAAGGGCACCCAGATCCAGTTCATGTCCTCGGGCGCGATCTATCAGGTGGAACGCGTCGGCGTGTTCACCCCCAAGCGCCTGGAAGTCGCGGCGCTGATGCCGGGCGAGTTGGGCTTCCTCACCGCCAGCATCAAGGCCGTCGCCGACGCCTCGGTAGGCGACACCGTCACCGACGCGCTGAAGCCGGCGGCGGAGCCTCTGCCCGGCTTCAAACCCAGCGTTCCGGTGGTGTGGTGCGGCCTGTTCCCCACGGACGCCGCCCAGTTCGAAGTTCTGCGCGAAAGCCTCGGCAAACTCCGGCTCAATGACGCCAGTTTCCATTTTCAGATGGAAAGCTCGGCCGCGCTCGGTTTCGGTTTCCGCTGCGGCTTCCTCGGTCTTCTGCACATGGAGATCATCCAGGAAAGGCTTGAGCGCGAATTCGACCTGGACCTGATCACCACCGCGCCTTCCGTGGTCTATCGCATCTACGGCACCGACGATTCGATGAAGGAACTGCACAATCCGGCGGACATGCCGGATGTCACGCGCATCCGCATGATCGAAGAGCCCTGGGTGAAAGCCACCATCCTGGTGCCTGACGAGCATCTCGGCCCCGTGCTCAAGCTGTGCACCGACCGCCGCGGCGAGCAGGTGGACCTGACCTATGTCGGCAACCGCGCCATGGTGGTCTATGAGCTGCCGCTCAACGAAATCGTGTTCGACTTCTACGACCGCCTGAAATCCATCTCACGCGGCTACGCCAGCTTCGACTACGAAGTCTCCGATTACCGCGAGTCGGACTTGGTGAAGGTCAATATCCTGGTGAACAACGAAGCGGTCGACGCGCTGGCGTTCATGGCCCACCGCACCCAGGTGGAAGCGCGCGCGCGCCAGATCTGCGCCCGCCTGAAGGAGCTGATCCCCCGGCATCTGTTCAAGATTCCGATTCAAGCCGCCATCGGCGCCAAAGTGATCGCGCGCGAAACCATCAGCGCGCTGCGCAAGGATGTGACTGCCAAGTGCTACGGCGGCGACGCCACGCGAAAGAAGAAACTTCTGGAGAAGCAGAAGGAAGGCAAGAAACGCATGCGCCAGTTCGGCAGCGTCGATATTCCTCAGTCCGCCTTCATCAATGCCCTGAAAATGGCGGACGAATAGTACTGAAATTTTTGGACGCCGCGCGGCGGGCTCTTAGTAAGAGCGCGCGCTTCTGAAAATGCGGCGGCGGTGCGGGCGCTTGCGGCAGACGTGCGCGAGGAGAACGCCGATCACGCCGAACACGGCCCAGGCCGGCAACTGCATCACCACCGCGGCGAACACTTCCGGCGCGCTGGTATTTCCGTGGAAGGATGGCGACTGGCCGACCAAAAGCGTCCAGACATCGGCGGTGGCGAGGCCGTTATACGTGCCTATCCCCAGGGCCATCACGGCCTCCGCGGAAGCCATTATGATGGCCAGGATGACCAGCACCCAGCCGGCTGTCCTCCCAAATATCATTGGAACCCCATGCCTCTCGAGTCGTATCTTACCCCACGGGCTGATCCATACCGAATAAAGCCCTTTTATCACAGGATAATTTTTGGTCATTTCGAGTAAGAACTGTTGCCGCTTTGGTTGTAAGTGACGCAACGGCGGCTAAGCCTGTGGAAAATGTGGATAATCTACCGCTCTGCGATTACCCCTTTGAGGTGAGGGGCTTGGCGGTTTGATGGTGTGTTCCGTGGCCGCATTAACCCTCAACCCCCGCGATTCTGGTGCGACTCGGACACGCAGTTTCGCCGCGGTGACGAAAATAAGAGCATTTTCAGCCGGGTCAGCGTTGCCGGGAGGGGGGCGGTCGGTTAGGTTCCCGCCTCCAAATTCCGGGCATGTCCAAATGCACCGAACGGAGGGGTGGCCGAGTGGTTGAAGGCGCACGCCTGGAAAGTGTGTATACCCCAAAAGGGTATCGCGGGTTCGAATCCCGCCCCCTCCGCCACTATTTGGTATATTTTCATTATTTATCAATGGTTAGGCTATTCAGAGCGGGCGCCTACCCATCTCTGTACCCATCCGAGTGGTCTTGATTTCTACCGCTTCTTGTCCTTCTCGCGCGCGCGTCCCGGTGCAGAAACGGGCCTGATAGTTGCTGGCTGTCAGGACCGAATCGTCTGACCCGGTCTGCCATGTGTCCAGCGGGCACGTGTACCGATGCGGATGCAGGGCGCATCCTTTGCTGCCTAGACTCGCTTGGGTTGGGGGCCAGTTCGGCATGGCGGACATTCGATACCCTCGGCCAGGCGGTCACATGCCTTCGCCCACCGCAGCACCTCTTGTCGAAGCGGTTTCCAGCTTATTTGCATTGCCGCTGCACGACAGCCCTCAGCCTGGGCCCGATAGTTAGCAGCTCTAGCCATTTGGTCGGCCATTCAATCCCCCAGGCACCACGGGACATAATGCGCGACACGCCCATTTGTTCCGGGAGATTGGGTAAATATTTGCAGCCGGGAACTTCCTTACCCAAGGGAGCATGGATATCGCGACAGGTACTCACTCGCGCGCGCAGGGGCAAATACTAAACAGGCCGCACGGAGTCCCGTGCGGCCTGTCTAAATTAGATTCGTTCTTTAGTTATTTTGGAGCTGTTGGCCGCGTCGGGTGATCCGGCAACGTCACACCTGCGGGCAGGGTTGGCCGCGTACCTGGATGAAAATCTCCCGGCTTGAATCCGGCAGGTGGAGTGAACCCTGCGGGCGGTGTGGTCGGACGCTCAGGCCGCGTGACACCTGCGGGCAGGGTCGGTCGGTCGCCAGGTTTAAAATCTCCCGGCTTAAATCCTGCAGGCGGTGTGAAGCCCGCAGGCGGAGTCATGGTTGGTCGCGTCGGCGTAGCGCCTGCGGCGATTGCCTCGCCAGTGAAAAGCACTGCAGCAGCGCACAGCCACGCGGCGGCGAATTTCGTCGGCATCTCCACATCCCCCCGGGTTGTCCTTGAAGGCGCAAACTCTAGCGGGCGAAAACGGGCGGCGTCAACGCGACATGCTGGGTCATTTACCCACAATGGGGTGGGGTGCGCCGCAGCGTTCGGCGGGGCTTCTTTAGCCCTTGGAGGGGAAGTTAGACCTGGGGGTTTGGTGCCCCACCCCCCAGGCCCACAGTACGGAGTTGCTCGCGTGACGCCTGGGCCGCAACCCCGTAAAAAAGCGGGCCCTTTCCACAAAGTGGTTATAGCCATGCCCTCCCGTGGATCTTACTGCCTCAGTGATTTGCCGCGGTCCTACTTGATCGAGCTTGGCTGCGCCCGGTGCGGTCGCGCGGGACAGTACCGGGCAGGGCCGCTGGTTAAACGGTTCGGGGCTACCTGCTCACTTCCGGATTTAAAGAACCTGCTGGCGGCGGATTGTCCTAAGATGACGGCCAAGCACGCCAGCGACCCTTGCGGGGTGCATTACCTGAATCCGTGGCCCTGGGGTTAATCCTGGAGCGGGCACACGCATAAGCAAAAAGAGGCGCTGCTCCTGCGATGACAGGAGTGAAGCGGTACCTTTCGCATTCCAGCCGTGCCCGCTTCCGCCACTCAGCAGGTGGAACCCAAGTCATCGCCCACAATCCCTCACTGGCGCGCTTCGCAATAGACTGGGCGCCGATATAAGCGGGCTTATCCTTCTTCTGCAGGAAGCTCTCGT
This sequence comes from Fidelibacterota bacterium, assembly GCA_947475365.1. Taxonomy (GTDB): domain Bacteria; phylum Pseudomonadota; class Alphaproteobacteria; order Rhodospirillales; family Rhodospirillaceae; genus SHVO01. Next base: position 13,682 of record CANJOI010000025.1, read on the forward strand.
AAGCGACCGCCCAGCCGTGGCTGAGCATCCAAGGCCCAAGCTGGATCTTGCCCACCGCACATTCTCCCACGATCCGGTCATAGGACTTTCCCCGCTCGGTGCAAGTCACCGCTTTGCCCAAAACCAAGCCCTCAAGAGCTTGGCGCGAAGCTTCGCCACAAGGGACGCAAGGCGAGGGGCCAGGAGAATGGATCGCATCGGCGCGGCATTGCTGCTTGAGTTCCGGCGCGTCGATGCCGAACACTCGGACTTTGGTCATGCCATCGAGGGTAAGAGTGTCGCCGTCATGAACGGCTGTCACAGTGCCGGTAAAGGCGCTGCCCGGGGAGGCCAGCAAGAGAAAGGCGATTGCGCCACAGGCTATTCGGCTAAACACAGCGCCTCTGATCCAGATGAAGTGCTACTGAGATAGAGCCTTGTAAACATTCCCGTCGCTGTCCGTAGCCACTCCGAAGCCATTGTTGGTGCCCGGGGAGACAAAATACTCACCCTGAAACTGGGCGCCATTGGTACAGGACCCGAGCGCCATCCCCTTAAGCATCCCGTCCGTTGAAAACGAGATGCCAACCACATCGCGGTATCGGACTAGAAGAGCACTTTCCCCGCTGCCAAAGGTGGCGAAACTACCCTCACAAACGATGCCGTCAGGCCGCTGGAAGCCAAATTTTCCTTTGGTGCCTTGGACAACCATTAGCCCCTGAATCAGACCAGTCATACCGCGGTCATGAAGGGGGCCAGCAACTGCATAGACGGCGGTTTTTAGCGGCACCGCAGGAACATCGAGTTGATAGCCAGCCTTTGCGTATTTCTCAATGCACGCCCGGACTTGATCATTGGCCATTTCAGCCATGGCCCGATATTCCGCAGCCGGCAGCGCGGCCCTCTGTGGTGCACCGCATTCAACTCGTTCACCCGCAGCGTTTGTGAGGTAAATCTTCTCTCCCGCAGCGACACAGCCAGCGAGCAGAAAAGCCGCCGCAACAGCCCAATTCCTCATAGCTCACCCCACCGTTCTGCTTCCAACGCGAATATAAAGCTGGACCGCACTATGCGTAAGATTTCCTAGAACGCATTATGCCTGCTCCTGGTGATTTCACCACCAGTCCCCTGCGTATACATGGCGGTAGGCAATTAATCGCTCTCGCGGACTAACCGCGCGAGGAATCGTAGCATTCGCAGCGCTGCCGCTGTTTCCCTACGCCGTTCAATAGCTCGGCGCGACCGCTTGCCGTGTTTCCAACGGGAGCGACGACTTCGCTCCAGTCCTTCCGGGGTGCGTGGGCCTGTGCTTTTACCACCATGCATCCGGCAGCGGCCATTGGGCATTGCGGGGCCTTGGCATTGCCCGCCCTTCCGAGTCTTGGCGCCGCAGCGGCGGGCAGCATGGGCAGCCCGGATGGCTTGCGCATGGGGTCCGTTGTCAAAGTCGGCCATCGCCCCTTCCCTTACGACCCTTCCGCTCCACGGTCCCGGCATCGGTTAACTCCCGCGCCCCCCGGATCAGCTCTCGCACTTGTCTCCGTTGCGAAACTGCTTCGGCGGAATACCGCCCGTGCCGGAGTGCATTCTTGTTTCCCTTTGGTGCACCGCTGCCATCAGCTCCGCCGTGCATCCGGCATCGCTTACGACCCCGCACTTTCGGACTGCGGCACGGCTTCCCGCTCCGGGTACGCGCTTGGCAACGGGGTGACAGGTGCATGCGCAATTGCTTTTGCATGGGGTTGACCCTCCGAATTTGCTGATACCCCCACCCCCTGGGGGTGGATGTTGCTACCGACAATTGCCTGCCCGCCGTTGACCGTCACATGCTCCACACGAATCGCCTGCTGGCCTTTTCCGCGATGACGATTTAGGGCGTCCAGCTGCATTGCGAAGGTGCGGGCCAACTTGTTGAAGGCGTTGGAGGCGCTGTCCTGCTGCGGGATGGTATCCACATGATTCAGACTTCGAGCTAGCTTCATGGTAGCGCTGTGGACGGCCACCATCTGGGCAGCCAGCATCGCCTCGATGCCGTCACGCGGCTGGATCTCCCGCACCAAACCGAGCGCCTGATTAACTTGTTCAGCATCCGGCTCCCGACCCTTGACGGCAGCGTTGATAATTTGGGTTAGGTACCCGGTGTAGGCATCGCTAGAGGTCAAACCCAAGGCTTCAAACAAGAGCGTTCCACCAACCTTTGGGTCAGGGTGGTCCACGTTCCAATGGGGAACCTTGTCCTTGCCGACATCGGTGCGCTTCAGGCTCGGGGCCGGAACGTGTGCGCGCTGTCGCGCGTGGAGTGAGGCAATGGCAGCCTTTTCCCGCTCGGTCGGTTGGTAAGGCTTTGCAGGCTGACTCTCTTCTCGCTTCCCAGACGCTCGGACCGGGGCGCTACGCTTCGCCTGCGGCTTCGCGCCCCTTGCCCTCGCTGGTGTGGTTGTGGCTTTCAAATGATCCGCCTCCCTATGGCAAACTATCTGTGTCGCAATTTTTGTGACCGTGGCCGCGTCGGAAATGTGGCGACGGTATTGGAATTTGATACTGCCGCAGTAATTTCGGACTTCTTGCTGCGCCAACGGTCGCAATAGTTGGGTCTGTCGGTCGCAAGTTCTGGTACCGGCTTCTGAATTTCGGGTGCCGCCCAACGCATGAAGTCCTTGGTGGCAGCTTGGTTGGCGTATTCAAACTCGGTCAGTATCCATTGTGTGGCGTGCCTCTTCTTGAGGGTGAACGCCCCGCGCTGGCCTGCTCGGATGAAGCCTCGACCCTCAAGCTCGCGGAAGAGCTTGGGGGTGGTGTTCTTGGTGACATTGATTCTACTGGCGGCCTCGCGAACGCTCAGAAAGATCGAGCCATTGTTTCTGCCGTTGTAGAAGGCGTACAGCTCCACCAAGAGGGCACGGGCACCAGCGCTCAATGACCGATAGGCGGGCGTCGTCAGCACCCAGTTGTAGAGGCGCACATGCGCGAGCTGCTTCTTCTTCCTGCCACTCACCCAGCACCCCCTATCGTTTGCCCCACACAGTCAGCGTTAATGCTGTGCTTGGGAGCGCTGGCGAGTTGGGTAGTGGAAAGTCGCCCCGCAGTGACCTCGACAATTGCCCAGCGCCGTGCCGCGTCGTGGAACTCATTGCGGCAGCGACCTGCGCAAAAGCGCTGGGGACTGCCGCCGGTCAAGCGGGGCGAGAATGCACGACCGCACCACAGGCAAAATTCCTGCATCATGCGGCCTCCTGCTCGCAGCCACCAATCAGCTGCGCTGGCGTATGCAGCCTGTAGCGACCGTGACGGCCTGGACCGCTTGCGCCGTCATGGGGCTCCCAGTCCGTGGTGATGGACAATCCATGCTCGCGCCGAAGCACAAAGACGTAGTGGCTCAGACGCAATGCCCAGGTGCCAGATACGTCCAGGGCGGTAATGCCTTTAGCCCCAGCCTCGATCAACGCGCGCATTGTGCGAGCATATTGTCCCTTTAGGCCAAGATCCCGCTCAGTGCCGTTGGCTTCGACTACAGCGAAGCACAAGCTAAGGCGGCGACTCATCGGGCACCTGCCGGGCCAATGCCGTTGGCTTCGCAAAATGCGGTGGCGTGGAGGTCAGAGACTTGGCCGCGAATTGCGACGCGGCGAACGATGGCAGGTGGCGGCCTACGCAGGCGCGCAGGCGGTGGGTCGAAGTTGAATGTAAGCTGCCGTTGATCTATAAACATTGCGTGCATTTCCTTGCAGGGGAATGACCTGAACGAACTTGCCCTCGGCACGCGGTGACACGCGGCCGGGGGTTTTCGTTAGGCGGCTTGTTCAAGAGATTTGAGAAATTCTGCGCGGGTAGCGCGGGTCAGATATGACCGCTTACCAATGTGGGTGAGGGTGAGTCGCTTGTCAGCAACCAAGCGATAGCCGGTGCTGATACCGATTCCGTTGGCTCGCAGCCAGTCGCGGAAGGGCACGAGTTCGGGGTCTTGGTCGGGCCGATTGGTCTGCATCTTCGCTCCTTTGCTATTGCAAGGTGTCCGCTGGGATACCAGCGATGCGACAGATGTAGGGGACGATGCCTGTGGTACGGCAGATGTGACAGGCAAAGCCGTACCACTAGTTAGCTCTTGGGCTTTTTCTCGCCCCTAAAGCCGAAGAGTGCGAAGTTCTCAATTATGATGGTCGTCATGTGGCGGCGGCGCTCTTCGTCACCGGTTACTAGCTTGGTCAAGAACCAGTGCGATTTTTTCACTTCCATGTACCGGGGCCATAGGCTGGATTTACCGCCATAGCGACGAGAAAACCGGCGGCTAGTTTCAAGAATTTTGCAGGCTTGCCGCTCGGTCTTTCCCTCTCGGACGAGAGATTGAACATCGGCAAAGAGTTCCGTGCCGCCAGTTCCTCTCCATCCCTTGGTTTCGGCCTTCTGGTATTTGACCTGGAACGCTGGGATTAGGTCCCGGACCATTCGATAGACGAGCAACATCCATTTTTGATCGTGCGTGCCGGTGACATCATAGTGCTGGAACAGGGCTTCGATGCGTTCACCGAACTGCTCACTATATTGCTGTTGTCTCTCCTCATCGGAAACCAGAAGCGCCTCCATCGAAGGCAGCAAAATCGGCTTACTGAGGATGTTAGGCCACTTTGGCTTCTTTCTCATTGCACCACCGCAAGTGCCCGCAATGCGATGGCGCGGCGGTCGCGTGCGGTACGCGATATTCGGGGATCAGCCTAGCCGCGCCAGACCAAATCATACATCATTCGAGATGGGTCCCTCGTTCAGAAAATTTTCATTAATTGCCCGGAAGATTGCGACGCCAGGATTCAGCCTGGCCAAATCGTAGATCTGTTAGGTTCATGTCCTTCTGGAGTATCGACGTGTTTGAACTTCGTCTGATGGCCATGAGGGCCGGAATAGCCCTAGTAGTTTCGGTTTGCGGCCTCGCGATGACGCTGAATTCCGCCGGCGCTCAGACTACCGCCAGCGATGTCCCCATCGGCTTTTACATTGGGATTGGCGCCGGCGGGACTATGCCGACGAATGCGAGCGCGTTGGTTTCAAAGGCTGCAAAAGACACGCCTACACCTTTAACTTTTCGCGGCGGCTACAAAATTGTTGGTGCTGCGGGACTGAAGTGGAACTCGAATATTCGTTCGGAACTTGAATTTGGTTTCCGTAATGCCGAAGTGCATCACTTCGCGGGTGTCGGGGCCAGCGGCTCGCAAGGCATTATCAACTTCGGCGCCAACGTACTGTACGATATGAATTTAAGCGCCCCAGCATCGCCATACTTCGGTGTTGGCTTGGGTATGGCCCATAGTCATTGGGGTAACGTCAACGCCGGGGCTGCATCCGACAACTTCAGCGGCAACAACATGACTCTGCAATGGCAGCTCATAGGCGGCTTAAATGTGCCGCTTGGCGGAACCACCTATCTGTTCACGGACTACAGATATATTGGGGTCTCGGCGACGACCTTCAATGGCTCCGCCGGCCAAGTGCTGCACGGCTACAACGACCATAGCCATAACGTTCTCGCGGGGCTGCGCTTCTTCCTTTAGGGGGAGGCTACTTCCTGTCGCGGGCTAAGCGTATTGGCTAAGGTTTCCTTACTTCGCGCCGGTTGATAGCGATAACGCCCTCAGCCTTTGCGACCACCCCACAGTACTTTGCCCAGTCGGCCATAAGCCGCTGGCGTTTCTCGAAAAGGTCCCCGCGCCGGTAAGCTGCTTCCACCTTGTCGCCAATGGTGTGGGCCAGTGCCATCTCGGCAACGTCGCGGGCGTAGTTGGTTTGCTCGGCAGCCCAATCGCGAAACGTGCTGCGGAAGCCGTGACTGGTCAGGTCATCGCGCTTCATTCGACTCAAGAGCGCCAACAGCGCATTGGTCGATAGTGAGTTGCCACGCTTGCCGCCAGGGAAAACAAAATCTCCCGATTTGGCCTTGGCCTGCTGTTTAACGATGGCAATGCGAGCAACAATTTCGTTTATCGATTGGATCGGCTTACCGGAAAAATGCAGTTCTGCGGCCAAATTCGCTGCGTGGATCTGGCTCACGGTGAAACCGCAAAGTAGCTGGATCTTGCGTCGGTGACTCCAACGCGCTTCTTCTTGTTTGGCGTGCTTCGCGCGCGGGTTTGAATCCGACCCCTTTGCTCCCAGTTGGCCTGGCGTGTTTCGCCGTGTAAAAGCATTGGGTCACATTGTCGGAGCATCCCTTATGTCCACAGCCCAGTCGTCCGCCCCTGTTATCGGCATTATCGGCGGGTCGGGGATTTATGAGATCGAGGGGCTCCGGAACACGCGCTGGCGCGCGATTTCCACCCCGTTCGGCGATCCTTCGGACGAACTGCACTTCGGCGACCTCAACGGCCAGGAGGTCGTGTTCCTGCCGCGCCATGGGCGCGGGCATAAGCGGTCGCCCACCGACCTCAACTACCGCGCCAATATTTGCGCGCTCAAGATGGCGGGCGCCACGGAGATCATTTCACTCTCGGCTTGCGGGTCGCTGCGCGAGGACCTGGCGCCGGGGACTTTTGTTATCGCCGACCAGTTCATCGACCGCACTTTCGCGCGGGTCAAAAGCTTTTTCGAGCCGGGGCTGGTCGCGCATGTCTCAATGGCGCATCCGACCTGCGGGCGGCTATCCGACGCCGTGGCCGCGGCCGCGCGGGCGAGCAACATTCCCTATGTGCTCGGCGGCACATATCTCGCCATGGAGGGGCCGCAGTTCTCGACGCTGGCGGAGTCCAACCTCTATCGCAGCTGGGGCGCGGCGATCATCGGCATGACCAATATGCCGGAAGCCAAGCTCGCCCGTGAGGCGGAGCTTTGCTACGCCACCGTCGGAATGGTCACGGACTATGACTGCTGGCACGAGGATCATGGCGCGGTCACCGTGGAGCAGGTCATTCATGTGCTGCTCGCCAACGCCGGCAAAGCCAAGAGCCTGGTGCAGGCGGTGGTTCCGTCCTTGAGCACGCGCAAGGCACTTTGTCCCAAGGGATGTCACCACGCGCTCGATAACGCCATCATAACGGCGCCCGGCGCGCGCGATCCCGCGGTGGTCAGGAAATTGTCTCCGATCTGCAGCCGGGTTGTTCCGAGTTAGGTCAGCGCTCCGTGCCGTTCGAGCCACGCCGCTGCGATCAATGCCCGCCGCGCGGAGGATTTTTCGCGTGATGGCGGGTGTGAACGGCGTCCCGTCACATACCTCTTGATTGATAAAAATCGGCATAAAATCAATTATAGATTGAGTATGATTCGGGTGCGAGGTGACCGAGCAACGACGCACCGCTCAAGCGCCTGTGCAGCGCTTCAGGGCGGACTTTGCCGCCTGCAC
>CANJOI010000026.1 GCA_947475365.1 Fidelibacterota bacterium
ATGGATGGCCTCAAACTGGTAGTGCATCACGGCCATCCGGACCAGAGGATCGATGTCCTCGGCCTCATGAATGAACTTTTCCCAATTTGCCAGTTTGGCTCTCAGCAATGGCTCGCCTTCAGGCGGGGTATATATAATTTCTCCGGTGGCGTCGTTCATCAGCGCGGTACCGGGTGTTTGACGGATATCGATCGCAACGCCCTTGATCGTTTGGCAGACCTGGACTGCGGTGGCAGTGGTCAGCGGGCGCTGCGCCAGAAGTTTGAATCCCTCGTACAAGGCCGTTCTGTAGCGCAGCGCTTCCTTGGTGGCGGAATCCGCGCCGACGCCGGCCTCGTTGGCGAACTGAAATAGCCGGTCCGTCGTGGTAACAATATTCTCGATCTCGGAGCTTGCCTGTGCTTCGAGCATTGGAATTGTATTGATCAACACGCCCTGATTGGGGATGAGGTCGCCGGCGAGTTTCAATTCGCCCAGGGCCGATCGTGCCGCGATGCACGCCTTGAGGACGGCACGCGTTTCCATGTCTGCTTGGGGAGGAAGCAGGGGCAGATCGTTGTAGGGGTGTTGGGCCGAGAAGTTCATATATGTCGATTTTATGCGATCTTATCGACATATTATGAGGATGTGTCGATGCGGTCAACCTGCCTTCACTGACGTGTCGATTCTGGCGTAACGGCAAGCCAATCGTACAAAACCGACCGCTTTTAGGCATGCGGATCGGCTCCGAACCGGAACCCCTTGATTATCGTACCCCTGTAACGCCGATCAGAAATGCCCGAAAAGCTGACGATTGCGTGCGGCATTTGACGGCGGGTTATCGGTACGGGGCATTTTTCGACGCTCAGCGTGCGGTTTGTTGTGCAGAGCGAAAGGCCCCGTCCTTTCGGACGAGGCCCTGATGCTGTGCTGTGCCCGGCGAGAGTTAAGCGGCATCCGCTTTGCGCCACATTCTGTTTGCCTCAAAGATCGATGAAGTCCTCAAGACCTAAATCGTCTACTTCGCGGTCGGCGATTTTCAATCCTGCAAGCCTGACGAGTTTTTGGAGCACTAGGCCACTCGCGTCAGTCCGCATCCAATGCGGCTGCCCCTGAATTGCATAAAGCACGTCCAGAGCCGTGGATCTGTTCATCTTCGATATCGAGCCGAATACATTCTCGATTTCCGTCTCGGTTATATTACGGATTGGTGGATCGGTACTATTATCCATTGGGTAGGCCATCAGTTTCTCCTACGGGCTGTCAGTCTTTCAATTGAGGCGGCGCGGCGGCGGAATGCGGCGCAAGGCGAAGGCCGCCTAACACACCACTCAAGTTTCACGGCATCAGGGCCTCGCCACCCCGGCGGGGACTTTTGCTTTGCGTAAGATCCTCATCGCGGCGTTTATGGGTTCACGCCCAAGTCCATTGCAGCCCCGGCTATCGTCTCTTGGATTTCCGATCAATCAGTTCCTGGACTATTGCCTCGAGCTCTGCCTTCGCCTTAGCCGGATCAGCAATCTCGACAGTGTAAAAATTACCGCTTGCCATTGGTCGATCAGCGTCAAATTCTTCCTGGGTAAAATCTAACTTTGTGCAACGAAACAGCAAATCGTGGAGCGTCGTAAAATCGCTACCTAATTCATTTTCTGACCATGCTCTGTCGAGGCCCGCCCACTCAAGTAAAAGGTGACCAATACAGTCGTCATCTCCCTGCAATAATATCGTTTTAGCAACGCGGCCCTTGCTTGGAGTTTTCTTGATGATGCGGCGCGTGGCATCTTCATCCAACGTTTTCTGCAGTTCCTTCCTGCAATTTTCTGCCGCAACTATGTGCGAGGCAATTGTGGCCTCGTCCTGCTCAGCTGCTTGCAGCATCGCGCCCTTATCCTTCTTGTCCGCGCCAAGAAATACCAGGGTGCATCTCGTCGAGCCCTTCTGATCCCAGTAAGAAATGCTTTCAGTTTGATTGTCGAAACCTCCCGGGGCCACAATGGGTGACATTTCAAAAGGGAGTTCCGGGTAGCTGCGGTAGCGAACCGGGCCGTCTTTTGAACATAGCCGCTCTAGGATGTCTCTTAATCCTGCCATGGGGACAGTTATAAACACCACATAGACCATCCGTCGGACTGTCCAAGCGGACACCCCGTCTGTGGCTGTCTCTCTGACCGCGTTTTGAAGGGGGCCTAAGCCTGTCTGTAAGAATGACCTGAAAGTAATTTCTGCTGGTTCTCTAGTCCAGTCTGGAGCGCGACCTTCAACGTAGTTGATCGCTTCCATCAATAATCGTGAGTAGGCCCCGACCACGTAGGGCAGCTTCAACTCACCGGTCACCTCTGAAAAGAATTTGTGAAGTGGTCTCAGATTTCCAATTGAAACTGGAAACACAATCGTTTTGAACGCGCCATCAGGAATACCGCTAAAGCCGTATAGGTTATCTTCATGTTCAAAATAGGTGAGTTGGAATCTGCTCTCTAACTCAGATTTTGCCTTAACGTCCCAAGACTTTGGAAAAGGTACGTAGCAAGTTTGCGCGATCAGCTTGTCTAGTCCAACTGAAGCCCTGCCATAGCCGCCAGCCTCAGCCCCGCACCAACTCTGATCTAGCATGTACGTTTTATCTTCAGCGTAATACCTGACGCTAAAGTGCGTATCAGCCTCACATCCTTGCCAACGCGCAGTCCATCCATCGGCAGAGATTTTCAAACTGCCTTTAGCAAGACGCCCCATTATCAGGTAGTCGGGAAGCTCTCTCTCTGAGACCACCTTGGATGGGTCAAACGTTGCCCAAGAAAAGGCGTCTCTAGTGGGAACGTACGTGCCCAAGCTAATTATCGGTGGAAGATTATTCATCGGCGTCCTCCATGCACACAGTTCGGGTTATCAGAGCTATGTCGCGCAGCATCACGGGCTGGTAGATGTGCGACATCCGCATCTGATGCTCGATGAAATCGCGTAGCGTTTGATAGATCGCGCACGCCCTTGCCATGGGTAATGCTCGACGGGTCGGCGTTGATCGGAACGAGAGACGGAATGGCAGTATACAGCCGGTAATGCTAAGGTTCTTCCGCCAAAACGGGGCCGTTGTAGGCCCATGGTTCAGATAGTTACGCCGCGATGCCCAAGATGCCGCCTCATCAATTGGCTGCCAGCCAAAGAGCCGAAACTGAACAGAAGGTCTGTAAGGATTGGCTGATCCGCATCATGCGGACGTCGCCGGTCAAAGTCCGGTCGAAGGATGATCTACGCGCTGAAGCAAGGGTACTAAGCAATGCTATTCCCACTTGATGAGGCAGAGAAGTTTCTGAAAGGCACCGCCCCCGATTTAGAAAGGCGCGGGAGTACCCTTACGTTTAGGTCGCACGATGGGGTTACCGAGCTATCTGTCCGAGCGACAAATTATACGACCTATGATGACCTAAAGGTATCGGAAGAGGTCATTGTTTCACATAGGTCCCCGAGGTTCGATCAGATCACACCCCAGGCAGCCGCCAATCTCAACGCATTCGCCTCCTTGAGCAGCATTGTTCCCGCGACGAACGACGCTCCTGGCAAGCTCGTGTGCAAGACCGGCATATTCTCTGCGGATAAAGATGCGGCGGCTCGTCTCTATGCACCATTGCTGTGTACAGAGGCGGCGGTCGTAGGTTGGTACGCCGCGTGTCTTGGACGAGCACGATTTAAGATCGACCCAAATAAGTCTCCTCTCTCCCGAACCAATGAGCACCCACCGTATGATCGTGCTGACTTCGAGGCCGTCCACGCCCTTGCAGCCAAACAGGACCTAATGGCTTCGTACAGCGAAAAAGGGTTTTCAGTCGAATTTCCCTGGGACCCCGGAGCTTACTCCGCGATGTTTAGGAATGAGGGGCTTCAAGAACGGGCAAGAACCGCTCTCAAGCTAACGGATGAAGAGCTTGAGCAGATGGGGGGGCAAACAAGCCTCCTGCAACTCTTAGAAGTGGATCACCCCCTTCTTGGAAAAGGAATTCAAAGCCGCCTCGAAATTCCGATTGTGGTATCTCGGAATGAAACGACGGACACGCGGATGTTGGCGATTGTCAGCGAACTTAATCTCTGGGAATTGGGAGGGCTGGACCTACCGCCAATGTTTGGTGCCTGGTGCTGCGGCCCTCGCGCACCCACCTTCGTGAGCTTCTATCCCACGCAATACTGCCTGCCCGCGCTGCTATTCAACCTGATTAGTTGGGCACGTGTACGCCACAATAGGGCTAGGCAATGGCTTGGCGCTTCGAGCACAAAGCATTGATCATTGATGGCGCGTAGGAGTTACGCCCTGGGGCAAGATTAGCCGGAACTGAGTCAAAAAATCGAAAACATCTTCAATTGGCCTCGACGTTTTTGCCAAATCAGGAGATAGCATCGCCTTCGAGCCGTTCCACATTAGTTTGAGATTACCCAAGCCGCTTACTGCGTGTTCGGGTGTATCAATAATACTCCACCAGCGATCAAACAGTTCGTCAGTTATGGAGGACGACTTGTATTTGGGGATGCTTGCTTCAGAGAAGGCCGGGATGTGACCGTAGCGTGCCTTTATAAATTCTAGCATATCGTCGTCGGCCTTGCGGGTAATCCGCCGTTCGGCCCCACCGTACCAATCTGACGGATCGTCATCGAGAGCCCTAGCTCTCTGCTGCATCTTGTTGTAGGTCTCGCGGAGGGTGCATCCGGCTCGGTCAAAGAAGTTCCTACCGAACTGTTCGCTATAGGCGACCTCGCAGCCCCAATCTTCGCTGGCTGCATTCTGGTAAATCAATCTCCGACCGATTTGCTTGATCGTTTCGTCGTCATCACTGGCTATGACGAATGACGGAATGACACTTAAGGGCGTCTGCTCCCCCCGTTGAGCAAGAAAATCTGTAATCGTGCACAAGTCCTCGTAAATTGCCTGGTAAGTGATGTCTTTGCTGTCTCTCGACTGGCACAAGAAGGTCTCACCATTCAATGGATGCATCCAGCGGTAGAATACAGAAGCGCCGTTTTCATTATTCTTTATGCCCGTCGCATATAGCGTCGGGCCGTTCGGATTGAGGATGGCCCAAATTAGGTAAATCCTCCCCAACGAACCAAGTTCGCTTGGCGATATCTTGATTACTTCGCTCACAATGAACATCCAAAAGTCTCGAACACAGCGAACACAACGCGCAGCACGGGATAACACCGGTCGTGTTCAAATAATTCATGCACCGTGAGCTTGTTGGGTTTCATACTAGGGATACCCTTTTAGAGCCGGAGGCCATGTACTGAAGGTGCGGTTTTGTCTCTTTGTGGCCGATGATAAATGTTTGCACGTCTGCCTCGCTGGCCTTGAATTGCGCCTCTGTCAGTTTGCCGCGAAATAACTCATACCGAAGCCAAATCAGATAGGTATTCGTCACGTCCGTCTCGCAATAGTCGGCGATCTCCTTGATGCGACCGGCCTGGAAATAGCTGGCGACCTCGCTGCCGTCGATACCCTCGGGTTTCCCCGTCAATCCCAAGGCCAAGCTGATCTCGTGCATTGTCGCCTTGCCGTTAGGGGTGAACGACGCCAGTGCGTCGCACAGGTCGAGCGCATCTTCGGAATAGCGGTTGAAGTATGGTCTCATTGAAAGGCCAGGTGCCGCCACTTCATTGATCATCGCCCTGTAGCGGATGACAGGAAGATCGAAACTGTTGCCGTTGAAGGTAATCAGCTGCGGATTGAGTTCGGCGATGCGGTCTACAAAGGCCGTGATGAGCGCCCTCTCGGACCGCTCCCCAACATGGGGCGCACCAATCGCTTTCACCTTCCAGATGTCATCTTCGCGGTGGGCCACTAGAGCGCCGATACAGGCAATCGAGTGGTACGGCAGCTTGGGAAACTTCGAGCCCATTGCCTCCCGGATTTCCTGCTCGGGTTTCCCGGCAAGATCGTTGGCCGCTGCCCAGCGGTTAAGATCGGGGACAGTTTCGAGATCCCAGACGATGACGTATTCGTTCATTGAAACCCCGAGGCACCTGAGTTCATACCAAAGTTGAAATTGCTACCCGCCCTCAGAAAATAAATTCAGTGAACGTCGCAATGTTGCGATGAGATCAGTCGCAAATTTGTCCTGTTCATTTCTGCTCCAAAGCACCGTCGTACAGTGATTTGTATCGAAGTGAGTCTTGGCCTTCTTGAATTTCTTAGTCTCGCAAATATATATGACGGGCTTGCCGAGGCCTTCCGCGTAACCTGCTTCCCAATAAGCTCCTGAATTGTCATGCGTTAGATCAACAACAACAAACGCACTATCTCGGATGTGTTGCCGCATAATGTTGTCTATCAAGCCTGCGCGTGCGACTTGGCGCATATCGACAATGTCATAGCCCAGGGCTGTTTTTACGCGAGGACGAATTATGTCGTTTGCAAGATTATCCAAATTGTCTTCGCCAAATTGCATTGCCAAGAAACCATAATTTCCTGCCGCCAATCCTCGACGTTCCAGTTGGTATTTTTCCCAGCCGTCGAGCGTTAGGTCCCACGCCGCAATGGTTTCGTTGCCGCCAGCTAACGATTTGCGCTCGATATTGCCGGTATTAAATAAAACGCGCTTTTCGCTTAGTTGGCGAAAGAGGTGGTAGAGTGAAGCGGCATCGAATGCCCCAATGGTTACTGGGGTCGCCTCGTCCGCAGCGAATGGTGTGCCAGTCTGCGTGACGTGGTCTCCAATGAGACGAACAAGATTAATTACTTGCTCGGCAGGTGTGGGGCCGCGATGGCCGCCAGCCACAAAATTCTGGACAAAGGCTGAATCGATACTTGGAATTGCGCCCTTACTTGCGCTTGATCGAATTAAATGTCCAAGCCTCGCTCGATGAAGCGCGGTTAGTTTGCTGCCAGTACCTACTTGAGGATCCAACTCGTCCGCCCAGGCTTCGCTAGTAATTCTGAATAGACCGCATACCTGGCAATCGACTTGAGCACGTCCATGCACATCAAGAACTCTTGCGTCACCGCGCAAGCATACTGGACACCTATTGGGTCTCATATTTTGGCATCCTCTCAGTTAGATGTGCAACATCAGCTCCTGATGCTGGATGAAGTCGCGTAGCCTTTGATAGATCGCGGACGCCTTTGCCATGGGTAATGCTCGCCGGGTCGGTGTTGATCGGGACGAGAGACGGAATGGCAGTATACAGCCTGCAATGGTAAGGTTCTTCCGCCGTTTTGGATGATTTCGGGGCCAGGGATCCAGAGAAGACCGTCGCCATGCCCAAGATGCCGCCCTACATGCTGGCTCTGTTTGAGAAGGCCCAGGCCGAACGGAAACTCTGCAAAGAATGGCTTATCCGCATCATGCGGGCATCGCCGGTCAAGACCCGGTCGAAGGATGATTTACGCGCTGAGGCAATGCGCGATCTCGGGGTGTCTAAGAGTTCCTTCGACGGGGCATGGATTGGGGCTATCGAGGAACTGGGATATCACGACTGGTATGAGCCGCTGCGGAAGGGCCGAAGGCCAAATCGGCGGCGGCTGAACTGATTAATCCAGAAGCTTCGCTACGGCTTGGATTTTATGTTCTGGCGCTAGGTGGGAGTACCTAAGCGTCATCTGGTAATCCGCGTGGCCCATAAGTTCCCGCACGGTATTGAGGTCCACACCCTTCATCACGAGCCTGGATGCGAAGGTATGGCGCATGTCATGCCAGCGAAACTTCTCAATTTCTGCGCCAGCTAGTACCGCCTTCCAGGCCGACTTTACATTATCAAACCGATCCCCGCTGCTTCCGGCAAATATACGCCCATTCTTTTCGTCAGCCTGTGAGCGCCAATCGCTGAGGGCCTTCCAGACTCGTTCGTTTAACGGGATATGTCTTGTTTGAAGGTTTTTCGCTTTTTCTCCCCGGACAGTCAGGCTTCGGCGCTTTAAGTCAACGTCGTCCCATGTCAGGTCGAAAAGCTCTCCCTGTCGAATGCCTGTGTGCAGCGACACGATAACCATCGGCTTCAAATGATCCGCAAAGGGAATATTGCGGAGTAATCGTAGACATGGGTAGCCGCGTGTTTTTCGCCATTCGTTGGCGCGATCACGCTTGAACCGAATTCTTTCCTCGCGCAAATCGAGCTGCTTGGTCAGTCGAACCTCTTCCTCGTCCGACAAGAAACGTACAGAGCCTTTCTTATCGACTTTGAGCTTTTTAACCTTGGCGAGGGGATTTACTTCGACGAAACCCCATTGCGCCGCCTTGGATAGAACCGACCTTAGGTCATCCAAATCGCGGTTGGCCGTTGACCGTGCCCTTCCCGAAGCAAGGCGCTTGCTACGCCAACGCTCATACTCCTGTGGCGTAATTTCATGGAGCGCTTTTGCGCTGAACCGGCTGCAATTAGACTTGAGCCGTTGGATGGTTTTGGCGTGGGTGCGGAGGTGCTGCCTTGCCCAAGGTTCATACTCGGCTTCGATAAATCCGAGGAAGGTTAGGCTCTTGGCCTGGTTTTGGACCTTGGCGGGGTCCTTGCCTTTATAGACCGCTGACAAGTGATCGGTTGCTATGGCTCGGGCATCATCGGCTGGCAGGGAGGAGGGGCCAATACGGATACGTCTTCCGCGCTTGAACTCAAGATAGTACGTCATTGTGCCGGAGGGCTGGACCCGTAAGATAAGGCCCGTAGTCCTCGTATCCCGAACCTCAAATGGTTTGTCGCGTGGCTTGAGGCTATTAAGCAGTGCCTTGCCAAGTAGTGCCTGCATTTTGATAACCTGACCGTCAAATTCGGCTTAAGTGCTAACGGTCTAATGGTGCCGTAAGTGCAGGGTAAGTGCAACTCAGGGAAAAATCGTTGAACTTCAGCGTGCTGAGGCGAACTGCCGCGAACGTCAAAAAGTGCTTTAAATGGTGGATTACCTGATGAAAAAAGATTGTGAGGGTTCGCCAAGGTTCGCCACTGAATTCGTGGCGGCGTTCTCATAACGGTCTGGTTGGGGGTTCAAGTCCCTCCGGGCCCACCAACGCTGATCCAAGGGGCACGGTTCGCTCCGTTACTGGGCGAGTTGCGGAAGCGCCAAGTGAAACCTGTGTTTCTCGCCGGTGGACGAAAGTTCTTTAGCTCACGCCGCCGATCACCTCGCGCAACGTCTCCACAAGCTGATCGATTTGGCCGCGCTCGACGATGAACGGCGGCGACATGGCCACCGTGTCGCCGGTCACGCGCACCAGCACGCCCTTGTCGAAGCAGCGGTGGAAAACCTCCATGGCGCGGGCGCCCGGCGCGTCCGCGCGTGGCGTGAGCTGCCGGGCGCCCATCAATCCGATATTGCGGATGTCTTCCACATGCGGCGTACCGCGCAGGCTGTGCAGACGGTCCTCGAAATACGGCGCCATTTCCGCGCAGCGCGCGAACAGCCCTTCGTCCTTGTACACATCCAGCGTCGCCAGCGCGGCGGCGCAAGCCAGAGGATGGCCGGAATAGGTGTAGCCGTGGAACAGCTCGATCCCGCCGGGCGCGGCGGCGCCGGCGATGGCGTCGAAGATGCCTTCGCGTGCGATCACGCCGCCCATGGGCACGCAGGCGTTGGTCATGCCCTTGGCGATGGTGATGATATCCGGCGTCACGCCGAAGTGTTGCGCCGCGAAGTTGGACCCGAGACGGCCGAAGCCGGTGATGACCTCGTCGAAGATCAACAGAATGCCGTGCTTGTCGCAGATCTGCCGCAGCCGCTGCAGGTAGCCTTTCGGAGGCGGCAGCACGCCGGTGGAGCCGGGCACGGGCTCCACCATGACACAGGCGATGGTCGAGGCGTCGTGCAGCGCCACCAGCCGCTCCAGATCGTCGGCGAATTCCGCGCCTTCTTCCGGCATACCCCGCGACCACTGCTGGCGCGCGAGGTCGTGGGTGTGGCGAATGTGGTCGACCCCCGGGATCAGCATGCCGAAAGATTTCCGGTTGTTGACCATGCCGCCCACGGAGATCCCGCCAAAGCCGACACCGTGATACCCGCGCTCGCGCCCGATCAGGCGCGTGCGCGTGCCTTCGCCGCGCGCCCGGTGGTAGGCCAGAGCGATCTTGAGGGCCGAGTCGTCGGCTTCCGAGCCCGAATTGCAATAAAACACATGGCTGAAGCCCTTGGGCGCCAGGTCGATCAACCGGTTGGACAGCTCAAACGCCGCCGGATGAGCCAGCTGGAACTGCGGCGCGTAGTCCAGGGTCGCCGCCTGCTTCTGGATCGCGGCGACGATCCGGGGATTGTTGTGCCCGGCGTTGCTGCACCACAAGCCTGACACCGCGTCGAGCACCGCGCGGCCCTCCGGCGTGCGGTAGTACATGCCATCGGCGGAGACGAACATCTTGGGCGCCGCCTTGAAGGCGCGATTGGCGGTGAAGGGCAGCCAGTACGACTCCAGGTCGTTCACCATCGCCGTATCGAGAGCCATCGCCATTCCTCCGGTCTGTCCGGCTGGAACTTTAGAGGTTTTGGGGCTTGTGCTCCAGACGGCTGAGCAGGCGCACCAGCGGCCACAGAAGGGCGAGGTAGATCAGCGCCGCCAGAACCACCGGCGAGGGGTTGTAGGTCAGGGCCTGGGCGTCACGGGCGATGCGCAGGAGTTCCGGCAGCGCGACCACGCTGGCGACGGTCGTGAGCTTGATCACCTCAATGCTATTGCCGAGCAAGTCAGGCAGCACATTGCGCACCGCCTGCGGAATCACGACATGCGTCAGCGCCTGGCGGCGCGTGAGGCCGGTGGAGCGCGCGGCTTCCATCTGACCGGCGGGCACGCTTTGCAATCCGGCGCGGAAGATCTCGCCGTAATAGGCCGCGTTGTTGAGCAGGAACCCCAAGGCCACCGCCAGCAGCTTGGGCAGATCCAGGCCCAGGAACGGGAAGCCGAAATAGATGAAGATCAGCAGCACCAGCGGCGGCAGCGCGCGGAAGACATCCACATAAATCGCCACGAGCGCCCGCGTGAGGCGGTTGCCCTGGGTGGAGAGCAGCGCTACGCCCAGTCCACCCGCGAGCCCCAGTGGGATTACCAGCGCTGACAGACCTACCGTGGTCAGCAAACCTTCCATCAGGAACGGGAATACCTGCCGGAACACATCGATGTTGAAGAAGTTGGTGAGCAGGGCGTCCATTTCAGGTCCGCCACTGGAAGCGGCGTTCCAGGCGGCGCGCGCCCAGCATGGCCGGAATGAAGAGCACGAGGTAGCCCGCCGCGGCCATGGTCAGCGGCGTCGGGTTGCCGGCGGCGCTGGTGGCGGACTGCGCCAGGTTCAGAACTTCGGACAGCGCCACCACCGATCCCAACGCCACGTTCTTGGCCACGGCGATAACGCGGTTGGTGAGGGGCGGCACGCTGATGCGGATTGCCTGGGGCAGGATCACGGCCGTCATGGCTTGCCACCACGTGAGGCCGGTGGAGCGTGCCGCCTCGGTCTGGCCGCGCGGGAGACTGACGATGCCCCCCCACAGGCTTTCCTCGGCATAAGCCGCCAGCACCAGCGAGAGCGCGAGCCAGGTGGCGGTGAAGGCCGACATCTCGATCCCGATCATGGGGAAGGCAAAGAAAAAGATGATGATGATCACCAGCGGCGGCAGCGCGCGCAGGATATCGACGAAGGCGATGATCGGCAGGGCCAGCCAGGCGCGGCCGGTGGCGCGCAAAACCGCCAGTCCAAGCCCGGCGATGAGACCGGTGACGGCGACCGCCAGGCCAAGGGCGATGGTCACGCCCATGCCGGCCAGGATGTCCGGCAGATATTTGGCCGCGACGCCGGCGTTGAAGAAGGTGTCGAAGAACTTTGCCGGCCCGTTCATGGCCTCAGTGTCCGGCGGTATAGCGGGCGAGGAAGGCGCGCGTGCGCTCGTGCTTCGGCGCGCCGAAGATGTCCGCCGGCGGGCCCTGTTCCACGATGGCGCCGGCATCCATGAAGATCACCCGGTCGGCGGCGGCGCGGGCGAAGCCCATTTCGTGGGTGACGACCAGCATGGTCATCCCGGCCTCGCGCAATTCGCGCATGACCTTCAGCACCTCACCCACGGTCTCGGGGTCCAGCGCGCTGGTGGGCTCGTCGAACAGCATCAGTTTGGGCTGCAGCACAATGGCGCGGGCGATGGCGACGCGCTGTTGCTGGCCGCCGGACAATTGCGCCGGATGATTGCGCGCCTTGTCGGCCAGGCCGACGCGTTCCAGGGCGGCCATTCCCAGGGCGTCCGCTTCGGCCTGCGCTTTGCCCTGCACCTTGCGCAGCGCCAGCGTTACGTTGCCCAGCACGGTCAGGTGCGGATAGAGGTTGAACTGCTGGAACACCATGCCGATGCGTTCCCGCACCTTGTTGATGTTCACGCCGGCGCGGGTGATATCCTCGCCATCGACAATCACCTGGCCGCCGGTGGACTCCTCGAGCCGGTTGCAGCAGCGCAGGAGGCTGCTTTTCCCCGAGCCGGATGGACCGACGATGCAGACCAGTTCTCCGGGAAACACTTGCAAATCGACGCCGCGCAGAACCTCAAGCGCGCCGTAGGCCTTCCGCAGTCCGGCAAGCTCCAGGAGAGGCGTCATTGCGATTGAGGGGTTAGGAGCACTTCAGCGGGGCGGGCGTGGGGTCATACCCCTCCATGCCCGGAATGCCCTGGCCCGGCGCGATGGCGACCGCGCTGTTGTCGGGCGCCGGCTTGAATCCAAACCACTTCTCCGCGGTCTTGGCGACGAAGCCGTCCTTCTTCATGCACTTCAGCACCATGGAGATATTGTCGCGCCCGGCCTTGTCGTCGGCGCGGAAGGCCAACGCCCAGACGAAACCGGTGTGGATGGAGAACGTGGGTTTGACGAGCGGGTTCTGCTTGGCGACCCAACCCGAAACGCTGCTGGCCGAGAGATTGGCGTCGGCGCGCCCGGCCTGCACGGCCTGGACCGCGTCGGCGTTGCTGCCGTAGGCGGCGTAAGTGAAGCCGTATTTGGCGGTGTTGTCACGGCACCAGGCCTCGAAGGCCGAGCCCTTGTTGACGGAGATGACTTTGCCCTTGAGGTCTTCCAGCGCCTTGATGCCGGGCGCGGCCTTCTTTTCGACGAAGGTAAAGTCGGTATCGAGGTAGCCTTCGCTGAACAGCATCTGCTTGGCGCGCTCGGGCGTGGCCGTCACCGGCGTAAGGATGAAGTCGTATTTGCCGGCGTTCATGCCCGGCAGCAGGCCGGAGAATTCGGTGCCCTCCACTTCCAGCTTGCGGCCCATGCGCCGGGCGATCTCGTAGCCGAGGTCGAGGTTGAACCCCTGCAACCCGCCGCCGAGTTTGACCATGGCGTGGGGCGCGAAGGTGGCGTCGACCCCGGTCTTGAGGACCTGCTGGGCGCGGGCGGGGGGCGCCATGACGACGGCGGCCAGCAACAGTCCGAGGCACAGTTTCCGTATCATCATCTCAAATCCCCTGCTTCCCGCGCTGCAGCATAATGCACTAAAGTCGGCCGCGTCCATAACACGTTAGAACATCAGCATTTTTCAGAGTGCCCATGGATATCGCCGCCGCCGATCTGCCGCCCGACCGCATGTACAAGCTGCTGACCAGCACCATCATGCCCCGGCCTATAGCCTTGGTGTCCACCCTCAATGCCGACGGCAGCGTCAACGCGGCGCCGTTCAGTTTCTTCAATGTGTTCAGCGAGGCGCCACCCCTGGTGATCCTGGGCATCGAGGGCAGTAAGCGCGAAGGCGCGGGCTCCCTCAAAGACACGTCGCGCAACATAGCGGCGCGCGGAGAGTTTGTGGTCAACCTTGTCAGTCGCGCCATGGCCGAGCGTATGGTGGCCTGCGCCGTGCCGTTTCCCGAAGGCATCAGCGAGTTTGACGAAGCCGGACTGACGCCACGTGTCTCGCGGCAGATGGCAACGCCGGGAATCCTGGAATCTCCGGTCAGCTTCGAGTGCCGCTTGTTCTCCAACCAGACCTTACCGCAAGGCCGCAACCTGGTGACCGGCGAGGTCGTGCACATCCATGTGCGCGACGAATTGATCGACGACAAGCTGCACATCGACGTGGCGGCCCTGGATGTCATCGGACGCATGAACGGCAACGGCTGGTATTGCACCAGCCGCGCCCGCTTCCAGATTCCCAACATGACCGTCGCCGAATGGCGCGCGAAGCGCGGCGGGTAAGCGCTATTGGCCTGCGCGGGATGGCCCACATCTGCTAAGTTCGAGGGCGAATCGTACACTCCTCGGCCCCTCAGACAGGAGATCCCGATGGTCCGCTTTCTCGCCCTCTCAGCCCTCATGTGTTGCGCCGCCACCTCGGCGATGGCCGCCGCGCGCCCAGGCCTGCCGATCGATGCCCTGGCGAAGACGGTGTGGATCGAGGAATTCGACGTGGCGCCGGACGCCCAGTCCATCGCCTATAAATCGGCGGAGGCGGGGACCTACGACATCTGGACCGCGCCGGTGAACGGCGGCGCACCGAAACAGATCACCCATATGCCGGGGCGCGAGATGAACCCGGTCTACAGCCCGGACGGAAAATGGATCGCCTTCGAGGCCGACTACCGCGGCGTCAATGTGCGCGACATCTATATCGTGCCGGCGGCGGGCGGCGAGCCGATCCAACTCACCGACCACCCGCTCAACGACGCCAATGCGATGTGGTCGCCGGACAGCAAGACGCTCTACTTCGTCACCGACATGTTCTGGAACACGTCTATCGGCGCCATCGATATCGCCAGCAAGAAGATCACGCGCGTCGGCGCCGGCGGCGGGTCGGCCAGCCTGTCGCCGGACGGCAAGATGTTCGCCTTCACCCGCAACACCAAGCCCAACGACGACGACCAGAGCAACAACGACATCTACGTGATGCCGGTCACGGGCGGCGAACCGCGCCTGCTCACGCCCGACACCTTCAATGCGCTGGATTCAGCGCCGCAATGGTCGCCGGACAGCAAGACGCTGGCCTTCATCTCGGACCGTAACGGCTACAACAATCTCGGCGTGATCGATGTCGCCAGCGGCAAGGCGACGATGTTGCTGACCGAGAACATCGAGGCCAGCGAGCCGCGGTGGTCGCCTGATGGAAAATGGATCAGCTTCACCAAGAACCTGAACTACCAGTACCACATCTTCCGGATCGCGGCGGGGGGTGGAAAGGCGCAGCAACTCACCACGCGCGGCGGCGTCAACGGCGGCTCCTCCGCCACCGGCCAGACCCGGGGCACGCATCTGTGGAGCGCCAAGGGCGATCAGATTTTCTTCTATCATTCCGACCCCTCCATGACCGGCGACGTCTGGGTGATGAAGGCCGCTGGCGGCGCCGAACGCCAGATCACCAATCACCAGGACCCCGCGATTCGCGACGCCAACCTGTTCGTTTGGCCGGAGTTCATGGAGTACAAGAGCTTCGACGGACGCAAGGTGGCCGGGCTGGTCTACAAACCCAAGGGATCAAAAGCCGGGGACAAACTGCCCGCGCTGTTTTTCTTCCGCGCCAATTCCAACGGCCAGCACCCGGAGCAGTGGCATCCCTACATCCAGTACTTTGTCAGCCGGGGCTACCTGGTGTTCGCGGCCAACTTCCGCGGCTCGACCGGGCGCGGCAAGGACTACCGGCAGGCGGTGTTCACCCGCGGCGGCGAGGATGACATCCACGACGCCTTCATCGGCATGGACATGCTGGCTGCCGACGGCTGGGTGGACCCGAAACGCGTGGGCGCGTTCGGCGGCTCCACGGGCGGCTACTTCACCACCGCCGCCGCGGTGAAAGATCCGCAGCGCTTCAAGGCCGGTATCGTCTGGTATGGCGCGACCGATCTTGTCACGCTCTCGACCTACGCCGGCATGGAAGGCTGGAACAAGTTCCTGATCGGCAAGACACCGCAGGAAAACCCGGAGAATTACTATAACCGCTCGCTGATCTATCACGCCGACCGCGTGAAGGTGCCGCTACTGTTCCTCTACGCCCAAGGCGATTCGGCGGCCCGCTTCCAGCAGATCGAGCAATACGGCGTCCAGGCCAAGATTCACGGCAACTGGTACGACTGGGTGGAATACGCCGAGGAGCCACACGGCTGGTACCACTTCCGCCCCGATAGCACCAAAAAGATGCTCACCATCATGAGCGATATGTTCGACAACTTCATCCTGGGCGAGGCGAAGGACGTGAAGGCCATCGCCGCCACTCAGCGCGAAGGGGTCAAGATCATCCGCAATCCCAATATCGAATTGTGGAACTCGCTGACCAATGGGCGCCCCGATGCGCCGAAGCCGCCGGCTGGAGGCGCCAGCGCGGCTGGCAGGGGCGGGCAAAGGTAAAGTTTCACTGAACCGCAAACAACGCCGCGGCGCTCCCGCGTAGAATGCGCGCGAAACCACGGGGGACACCATGATCGGCCGCAGGCATTTTGTACGCAATATCTTCGCCGCGCTGGCGGCGGCGCCGGCGGCGCGGGCCTTCGCGCAAAATTCCGTCCTCGAGGCCATACCCACGGTCTACGATGCGGCGCTGAAAGCCACTATCCCCAAAGGGGCCGCGCTGCGCATCGTTGCGCGAACCGGGCAACCGGCCGTGAAGGGCGGCGCCTACCTGTGGCATGCCGCGCCCGACGGCGGCGCTTGCTTCAAAACCGGCACCGGGTGGATTTACGTGTCCAACAGTGAAGTCGGCGACGGCGGCGGCGGGGTCGGCGCCTTGCGCTTTGATGCCGCGGGCAACATCGCCGACAGCTATCCCATCCTCAAAGGCACCAGCACCAATTGCGCGGGCGGCAGGACCTTGTGGAACACCTGGCTGTCCTGCGAGGAGAACGGCGACGGCGGCCAGGTTTATGAGTGCGACCCGACCGGGGAGAAGCCGGCACAGGTGCGCCCGGCCTTGGGCTCCTTCAACCACGAAGCCGCGGCCATCGACCCCAAGACCGGCCACGTCTATCTCACCGAAGACCGCCCCGACGGCTGCCTATATCGCTTCGTCCCGGCCGCCGCGGGTGATCTCTCCGCCGGCCGGCTGGAAGTGGCCATTGTCGAAGGGCCGCGCCTGGCGTGGACCGGCGTGCCTGATCCGGCGGCGGCCCGCCAGCCCACGCGCCATCAGCTTCAGGGCGTGCACCGTTTCGCCGGTGGCGAAGGCATCGTCTACAGCAATGGGTATGTGTTTTTCACCACCAAACACGACAACCGGGTCTGGCGGCTGACCCTCGCCACCCAGGAGATCGGCGTGGTCTATGACATCGCCACCAGCACCAATCCGATCCTCAAGGGCGTCGACAATATCGAGGTGACTCCCTCCGGCGAGTTGCTGGTGGCCGAGGATGGCGGCGACATGCAGATCGTGGCGCTCGCCCGGAGCTATAGGCCGCTCGCGCTCGTCACCCTGCACGGACAAGATAAGTCCGAGATCACCGGCCCGGCCTTCAGCCCGGACGGCCGGCGGCTGTATTTCAGCTCCCAGAGGGGAATAGAAGGCACGTCGGAACACGGCCTCACTTACGAACTGGACTTGGGGGCGGCCGGGATTTTCCGTTAGCGGAAAGGCCCGCCGACCTGCAATGATGCGGCCTGTTCGGGAAGGGCAGGGCGCGCGACGCATATGATTCGCAAGGGAATTCACCCCACCGCCGTGGTCGATGTGCAGGGCCGGGCGGTGCTGCCGGACTCGACTGTTCTGGAGCCCAGGCGGTGATCTTCATCGGCGCCGATGGCGTGCGCGAGATCGGCAATCACCGCTTGATTGCCGCCGGCTCCCCGGTGACACGCGATATCCCGCCGCGCGGCAGCGCCTGGGGCACGCCCTGTGAAGTGCGTGAAACCCGCACAGGACAGCCATGACCACGCCGGCGGACCTGGTTGCGGTCAGAAATGGCATGGCGAATCAATACCGGCAGCTTCTCGCCGAGGTAAAGGCCGACCCCAACGGGGCGTCGCCGGCGCTGCTGGGAAAGACCATGGTCGCCGCGGTCTGCGCGAACGATCAGGTGAACGCTGTACGGATCGCCCAGCGCCTGGTGCCCAACGTGCCGTCGTTCGCGCCGCTGCGCCTGTCGCCGCTGGCGACACTGGCGGAGTACTGCCAGGCCAGGGCGCTGCGCTACGAGCAGGTGCTGGCTCCAACGCGCGTGGAGATCGCCGCATCCCTGACCTCGCCCGCCCTCAGCTATGACACCGAGCCGGCGGTGTTCGCTTCGGTGCCGCGCGCGCAATATATCCCCGGGTGGGATTTTGTGATCGGCGAGGACGATACCGTCGTGCGCGATTCCGGCTATATGCCGCTCGATCTGGCGACCAAGTCGTTTCAGACCTTCCATATCCGCGGCATCGACAGCCTGGTTCACTATTCGCCGGACGAGGAGCGCTTCGTTGACGAGGAGGTGTTGTTCCTGTCGACGCCGGTGAACAATGTCGGGCATTGGATGATCGACTTCCTGCCCCGCCTTAAGGGCCTCGCGGTTCTCGGGCGGAAAGTGAAACTTGCGGTGCCGTCGGACATCCCCGCGCGCTATCTCGAACTGCTGCGGGCCTTCGATATTTCCGACAGCGATCTGATCGCCTGCGCGCCGCAGGTACGCCACCGCTTCCGCATGTGCCATGTCTATCGGCCCGGGCGCGCGGAGCCGCCCAATCCGGTGCACTTGGGCTTTGTCCGCGAAACCCTGACCGGCCGCAAGACGCTCTCCCCCCGCGCTGGGAAGCGCGTGTTTCTCGCCCGCACCCGCATCGGCACGCGGCGGATCGCCAACCAGCCGGAATTCCAGGCCTTTCTCGAACGCCATGATTTCACCGCGGCCGACCCGGCGGATCTAAGCCTGGCGGAGCAGGAGACTTTGCTGGGCGATGCGCAGCTCATCCTTGGGCCGTACGGCAGCAATTTGTTCGGCATGTATCTGGCGCCCTCGGCCTGCACCGTCATCACGCTTATCAGTGCGGTCCAAAAGGATCTGGTTTTCGCCGCGACCGCCGGGCTGCTGGGCATGCGTCACGACTATGTCGTCTGCGAGAACGCCCCCGAAGCCGGGCTGCAGCTCCAGAAGAAGGACCGCGATATCATCGTGGATTGCGAGGCGCTGGGCCGGCGGCTCGCGGACCTGGGGGTCGCGTGAGCGTGGACGATCGGCCGGCGCCGCCTGGGCAGCGCCGCGACATCACAGTGCTGCGCAGAAAACTCGCCGCCAAACACCCCAAAGCGCAGGCGATGCTGGCCGAGATGGGGGAAACCGCGCCTCCGGAATTGCGCCAGCACGCCTTGCTCTGCGCGGTCTGCGCGGACGATCAAGAGGCCGCCATGGCGATCGCCCGCCAGATGTTGCCGAACGTGCCGGCGCTACAGCCGCTGCGGCTCGCGTACCAGGCAACCCTCGCGGACTATTGCCGCGAACGGGGTTTGCCGTGTGCGACGGTCGTCGCACCTATCCATGTGGAGATCGGCGCGCCTTCCCCCTACACACTGCCGTTCCGCTACACCACCGAAGCGTCATTATTCGCATCCGTTCCGAACGCCCAATTCCTGCCGGGCTGGGATTTTGTGATCGGGGAAGACGATACCGTGCTCCACGACACGGGCTACCTGACGCCGGACGTGGCGACGCACGACTTCATGACGTTTCACGTCGGCGCCCTGGACTGCCTGATCCACCACGCACCGGCGGAGGAAGTGTACGTCGATGAAGAGGTGCTGTTCCTCTCCGCGCCCTGGAACAGCGTGGGCCACTGGATCATCGACTTCCTGCCGCGGCTGAAGGGACTGGCGAGCCTTGGCCGCCAGGTCCGGCTGGCGATGCCGGCGGATGCGCCGGCCCGTTATCACGAACTGCTGCGCATGTTCGGGATCGGCCCGGGCCAAATCGTTGCCTGCGCCCCGGGCACGCGCCATCGCTTCCGTCTGTGCCATGTTTACCGGCCGGGCCGCGCCGAACCGCCCAATCCCATGCATGTGGACTTTGTGCGGAGCGGCCTCCGCCCGGATGGCGCCCCGGCGATGCAAAAAGGCAAAAGGGTGTTTCTGGCGCGCAGCAGTGTCGGCACGCGCATGATCGCCAATGCAGCCGCGTTCGCGGATTTTCTCGCGCGGGAGGGCTTTGTCACCGCTGACCCCGCCGACCTGAGCGCCGAGGATCAGAGGACGCTGCTCGGGGACGCCGCGATCATTATGGGACCGTTCGGCAGCAATCTGTTCGGCATGTATTTCGCGCCGGCGGGATGCCACGTCATCACGCTGATCAACAATCCTGGTATCGATCCGATCATAGCCCCTACAGCCGCCGTGCTGAGCTTGCAGCATCAGTATTTTGTCTGCGCCAGCGCGCCGGAGTCCGGCCGCAAGCGCTATAAGAAGGACACCGACATCATCGTTGACTGCGCCGCGCTGAAAGAGCGCCTGGACGCCCTGTAAAGCGACCGGCAAATCAAAAAGCCTCGCGGTAGCGCGGCTTTCCCTTATGTATCCCACCCCACATTGGCGTGAGGCACGGTCCAGCGTTTGACCGCGGCCGGTTCGAGCACCGGTTTGCCGAGGAATGGCGCCGACAGGCAGTAGACGCCTTCATGGGTGCCGAGCCAGATCAGGTTGCGGTCCCATTCGATGAACACGTTCTCGGTGGTGCCGCGCCGCCAGGTGGCGTAGTCACCCATCTCGCCGTCGCGCGGCGGAACGAAGTAGGCCACTTCCCTGGGTTCGGTCGGATCGCTGATGTCGTAGATGCGCAAGCCCGCGTTGAAGTATGTCAGCGCCACCAGATCGGGCCGCGCCTGGCCG
>CANJOI010000027.1 GCA_947475365.1 Fidelibacterota bacterium
AAGGCCCGCCTCCTGCAGCATGCGCGCAAGCAGGGTTCTTCCATCCCCCGGCCTGAGTCCGGCTTTGCGTGTCAATTCGCCGCATCCGCCCATCACGAACAGATGCAGGCCGAACTCCGCGAACAGCGAGAGTTTCTGGTCCAGGCTGGCCACGGCGGCGTTGACCGTCTGGACGAACAGTCCCGCGGTCGCTGTGTGGACCGGCGCGGTGGGCGGGGCCGCCATCGGCGATGAGACTTCCAGCGGGGTGAACGGCGGCGGTGCTTTGCCCGGCGTTCCCGCGAATGGGTCCACCGACGGCGGAAGGTCCACCGGCGGCGCCTTCATATCCGCCGCGGGCGGCTGAGGGTCCGGAAAGATCGGCTGGAATTGCGGCTCCGGACGCTTGGCCTTTTTCCTGGTCTTGGCGGCGCCCTTGGCGGCCTTGGCCGCGCGCTGCTCGCGCCGGTGCTGGAAGTATTCCAGCACCACATAGGCAGAGAGCGTGATGACGCCGAAGATCATTGCTATGAGCTGGCGGAACTGTCCCGGCTCCAGCGACACGCCGCTCCGTTTCTGAACCCAGAGGATGAACACCATCAGCACGCCGGTGCCGATGATTCCGGCCACCGCGGCATTCACCAGCAGGCTGGCCAGCCTGAGGACTCGGTACTGCGCATTCGCCTGCTGCGGAAGATCGTCGTCGTCGTCGCTCACGGCCGGTCCTGCCTTGATTTCTGATCAAGGCGGCGCGCCCTCCCAGCGCACCCGGCCTCGAGACTGAATCAACTTCCGGTCATGCTAGTATCGAGCAATTCTAATGAAAAGTGACAACTGCCCGATGCCATTACCGGCCCTGAGCCAGTCATCAGCAGAGGTCACAGAAGCGCCGCCGCCTGTTGCTCCAGCAGCTTTTGCGTGCCGCGTTCGCGCGGGCCGGCGTCGTCGCAGCCATCAGACACACGCCCTGCTCCTTAACCAACAGTCGCGCGCCGGAGCCTCAACCTCGGATGTAGACGCCGCGCATGCGACGGTGGCCCGCGACCGGGCCATCCGTCCCGAAAATCCATCCGGTGGTCGAACTTGCGGGCTCGGCCGCGATGATGCTGTGAGCCGTGGTCATGTTGTCCCCTCTGGAAACCCAGCCTAATATCATCGCCGTCACGGATAATGGGGAGGATGTGATGCGTTTTTCCGCTGCCTGTATGGGCCTTCTGGCCGCGGCCGCTGTCGCCCCCTCTTTTTTCGCAGGGGCGGTCGCCGCGGACGTCGTTCCCGATCCCAAGGTGCTGGAGTTCAAGCTTCCGGCGCAGATTCCGTGGGGGCCGGTGACGCCGGGCGGTTCGCAGGTGGCGCTGCTCTACGGCGACCCCGAGAAACCCGGCCTCTATGTCCTGCTCAACAAGTGGCTGCCCGGGCATATGAGCAAACCGCATTTCCATGAGAACGACCGCTATATCACGGTGATCTCCGGCACCTGGTGGGTGGGCACCGGCGACGCGTGGGACCCCGCCAAGACCACGCCCATGCCGACCGGCAGTTACGTGCGTCATCTGGCCAAGCAGGTCCATTGGGACGGCGCCAAAGACCAGGAAACCGTGATCCAGATCGTCGGCATGGGCCCGGCCCCATCGGTGCCCTCCCCGACCGCCAAGGTGAAATAAACTTACGCAATATTTGTGCGCCGCAACAATCAGTTGACGGCGATTTATAGGCGGTCCAGAGTTTTTAGGTGCGCTGCACCTAAATCTCGGGGGATCTCATGCGCCTTGGACTGATTGCCGCCTTATCGCTTCTGCCGCTGGCCGCCGCGGCGGCCGAGCCGAAGTTTGATCACTATGTGCATCTGACGCCGGAGACCGGCGTCATCGGCAATTTCCCGGCGCAAAAGGAGGCGATCCTCACCATCAAGTCCGGCGAAACCGTGAAGATCGACACTGGCGGCGGCAACCGCTGGAACGATGAAGACCCCGACACCTGGCTCAAGGCCCAGAACCTCCCCGACCGCACCACCACCACTCCGGCCATCGCCGAAACGGTGAAGGTGCTCGCCGACACCAAGCGCTACGCCGACATCAAGAACGGCCACATCCTGGTGGGCCCGATAAACGTCGATGGCGCCATGCCGGGCGACATGCTGGAAATCCGCATTCTCTCGGTGGTGCCGCGCATCTCCTACGGCGTCGTGTCCATGCGCCCCGGCGCCGGCGGCATCCCCAACGAAGTGCCCGGGCCGTTCTACAAACCTGTCTCGCTCGATCTGAAACGCAATGTCGGTGTGTTCGACCAAGGCATCGAAGTGCCGCTCGGGCCTTTCATGGGGGTCATGGGCCTGCAGCCCACGGACGCCGAAGGCCCCAACCGCAAGAGCGGTCCGCCGGGCATGTTCGGCGGCAACCTCGACTGCAAGGAGCTGGTGACCGGCTCCACGCTCTACCTGCCGGTGTTCCAGAAAGGCGGGCGCTTCTTTACCGGCGATGCCCATGCGGCCCAGGGCGACGGCGAAGTCACCATCACCGCCATCGAGACCGCCAACACCGCGATCCTGCAATTCATCCTGCATAAGAACGTCAAACTCACGGCTCCGCGCGCGGAGACGCCGACCCACTGGATCACCTTCGGCCTGGACACCAACCTCGAGGACGCCATGAAGAAAGCGATCCGCGAGACCAATACGTTCCTGATGGAGAAGAAGGGTCTCGACTTCAATCACGCTTTCGCCCTGTCGAGCATCGGCGTGGACTTCCGCGTCACCCAGGTGGTGGACGAGACCAAAGGTATCCATGCCATGATCCCGAAGAAGCTCTTCAAGGATAAGCCGGAGCCCTATTGGTATAAGCCCTAGCCGAAACAGCGGTGCTCCCGCGGCTCCTCGCGCGGCATCCGCGCACCGGCTCCCACCCTATCTGAAGTCATAGCGGCGTTCGGCGGTATTGGTCTGCCCCCAGAGGGCGAGGCCATACGCTGAGCGCCGAGGGAGCCATTCTTTCCCCCATAGATTTATTGGGCTTTGTCTGGCCCAATGGCCCACCCGTAATAGTATGTCCCGCGGCGGTTTGGCGTTCGGCCAAAGGCCGTTGCCCGGAGCACGACTTCACGATCCGCACCGAGGTGGTCCGAATGAGAGTCCCGCGCACCACCCTGCACGTCATCCGCCTCGCACTGCTGTTACTCGTTCTGGCGGCGCCGGCCCGCGCCGAATTCAGCGAATACGATACGGCGACTTACGACATCAATGCACTGGGAGTGCCGAAATTCCTCAATATCAATTACATCGATATGAGGAAGATCACGAAGATCACAAAATTCCGTTCCGCTGTCGGCCACGATTATTCTGACGCCACACAGTTCGGCCCCAAGGATGATATCAAGGGCTTCGGGCCAACGGAAAGTTTCCGCTCGATGAAGCACTATTTCATCCAGCCGGACCCGACCACCGACATCTATGCCCCGGGCGGCGGGACCGTCTCGCGCATCTTCGAGGAAGGACTGGGCACGCAGGTGCACATTACCTCAGACGTCCAACCCGCTTTCACCATCATCATCTTTCATATCCGGGGCGATGCCCCATTCTTCGTCGGCTAGAAAATTGTCGAGGGCCAGCACCTCGGGAAGCATTTCACCGAAAGCACCTATTCCGATATCGCGATCGCCGCGCATACGCCGACCGGCTATCACTTGGTGTCCTACTTCGAGACCCTGACGGATGCGGCCTTCGCGGTCTTCAAGGCCAAGGGCATCGCTTCTCCCAGCGACCTCATCATCCCGCGGGCGGAGCGTGACGCGGCCCCGCTTTGCGTGAGCGGCTTCAACGCCCCGGCTTCTGATTTCGTGGCGGTGACCCCCGGCGCGGCGACCCAGGTCATCACGGTGAAAGCGCCGTTCAAAGCCGCGTATCACGTCAACGACCCGCCCTACAGGATTGAAGCGACATCCAACTCCGGCTTTCCCGTGAGCATCTATCCGCTGACGTTTAAGACCTGCAGCGTCGGACTGGCGGATGGGGTCGTCACCTGGCGCCGCCCTGGCTATTGCGCCTTCACTCTCGCAGTGGCTGGGGATGCGGATCATTTCGCCTACGGCCCCATCGAATACGGAACCACGGTCCTCGCGAGCGGTGCGCCGGACCCGGCGCCGCCGCGACTGGGTGGTGTTTATCCGCCGTCGGCATCCGGCCCCCAGTCTTATCTCCGGTTCGTCAACGCCGGCGCGGCCGGGACGGTCACAGTAACCCTCACCGACGCGGCGACCGGCCAACCGGTCGTCACCTGGACAAGTCCGTCGATCCCGGCGTTCGCCGCGCCGCAATATTCAATCTCGACACTTGAAAGCGCGGCGCCCGCGGGTTTCGCGCGGCCCGCCATGTACGGCCTGAAGGTCGAACCCACGACCACACTCACCGGCTTCCTGCAGCATGTCCTGTATCATCCTCGCGACGGCACGCTCACCAACGTCAGCACCTGCGATTCCGGCGTGACCACAGGCGGACGCTATATCGGCAATATGCACAGCTCGTCTCTGGGCAGTTTCGGCTACCCGAGTTCACTCGTGCTCCACAATGTCAGCGGCATCGGCGGGCTTTACGAATTTCTCGAGACTTACGACGCCGGCACGGGTGCATCCCTGGGCGATTATTACCAAGGCCCGATTCAAATGAATGGGAGCGCTTCCATCTCGGCAACGCAGTTGGAAGCGGGCGCGCGTTTCGCGGCCGGCGGCCGGCTGCACTATGCCGTCTATCTGAGTTCATACTATTACGGATTTCCGCAGCACTTAGTGACGAACCAGAAGTCCGGCACGATCGTCGATATGTCGGCGGTTTGCGCCCTGGACGGTAAATCCAAATCGGCCGCCGCCAACACGCTCTACGCCGGCGCCTTGTACTCGGGCAGCCAGGGGGCGTCCCTCTCATTCCTGCGTTTCTACAATGCCGGCACCGTGGCCGTTACGCTCTACGATCCGGGAACCGGGCAGAACCTGGGCACATGGACAAGCCCGAGCATCTCGCCAAATGTAGAGCAGCAGTACGACCTGGGGTCTATCGAGAACGCCATTGGCCTGGTTAAACGGCCGAGCTATGAGTTCTCCATAGCGGGGTCCATCGACGGGTATTTCCAGCATGTGCTGTTCCGCCCGGTCAACGGCACGTTGACCAATCTCTCCACCTGTCAAAATGCGGTGGCGGCCGATCCGCGCACGCTTATCGGCGTGCATTCGTCTTTGCTGGGTGCCGCGGATTTCCCCAGCACCATCATCGTCAATAACACTGACGGCGTGGCGGCGAAGATCACCCTTGGCATTTACGACGCCCGCGACGGTGTGAAGCTCGGCTCCTATGTGACCGACACCATCGCGGCCGGGGGGCAGGCCAGGATCGAGGTGAGCAGCATGGAAGCAGCCGCTCACATCACGCCCAATGCCCAGTATCACTATGTCATTAAGGCCGAGATCGCCGGAGCCGGGTTCCTCCAGCACTTGGTCAACAACCAAAAGGTCGGCATTGTCACCGACATGACCACGGTGTGCCTGCTCTAACCGTCGCGGTCAGGACGGTCTTCCTGTTCCTAAAGGCGCCGCCCTCACCGGGCCGATTCGCCCCGCATCACGGCAATTGCCAGGCCCGCCGGCATCTGCTACGAATCGTAGCATTACGAAAGGTAGCGCATGAGTGAAGACCTGATTCCCGACCTGGGCGATCTTGAGCGCGAGGTGATGCAGCTGGTGTGGTCCAAGGGCGCGGTCACCGCCGAAGACGTGCGCGCGGCGGTCGCGAAGCCCCTGAAGGAGTCCACCATCCGCACGGTGCTGAAGCGCCTGGAGGACAAGGGCTTCGTCGGCCATACCGTCGAAGGCCGCACCTTTGTCTACCGCGCCTCGGAATCGCGCGAACGCGTCGCGGCCAAGGCGGTCAAACGTATCGTGGACTGGTTCTGCGAAGGCTCGGTGGACGAAGTTCTCGTGGGGATGGTGGACAGCTCCATGCTCGGCAAGAAGCAAATAGATCTGCTCGCAAAGAAAATCGACGCGGCGAAGAAAGGAAAAGGTTGATGCTCACGCTCCTGGTTGAAGCCGCAGTCCGCTCCCTGATCCTGGGGCTTATCGTGGCCCTGCCCTTCGCGCTGACGCGGCGGCGTGGGGGCCGTGTCGAGATGACCGCCTGGATTCTCGTGCTCAGTGCATCTCTGATCATGCCGCTGCTGATGGCCTGGACACCCGGCTTTACGGTGTCAGTGCCGGTCCCGGCCGAGATCGCGGCGCCCGCTGAGATCGCGCCGGCGGTCGATTTTCCGGATGACGCCAGCTTTATGGATGCTCCAGCCCACGAGAGCGATGCGCCGTTTCCCTGGCATCTCGCGGCCCTGGCGACCTACCTGATAGTGGCGACGCTGATGATCGTCCGCCTGGCCTCCGGCCTGCTGCTCAGCGCACGGCTGGTGCGCGCGGCGACGCCGCTGCCGGATAGCGCGCTGTACGGCTACGACATCCGCATGTCCGAGCGCATCGCGGCCCCCCTCGCCTTCGCCTCCACCATTCTGGTGCCCGCCGACTACGCGGCGTGGCCCGCGTACCAACGTGAAGCCGTGCTGGCGCACGAGGCCGGCCACGTGACGCGCGGCGATTTCTATGTGCTGCTGGCATCCTCCATCAACCGCGCCGTGTTCTGGTTCAGCCCGTTGTCGTGGTGGCTGCATGACCGCCTCGCCGTGCTGGCCGAGAACGCCAGCGACGCCGCCGCCATCGAAACGGTGAAAGAGCCGGTTGTGTACGCGGAGGTGCTGTTTGAGTTCGCGAGTCGCGCCGGAGGCGCGCCGGTGAACGCCGGAGGCGCGCCAAGGAAAAACGCCACCCCGAAGGGTTTCGCCATCGCCATGGCGCGGCCCAACAGCGTCGCCGGACGCATCGAGCGGATTTTGAGCGGACAACCCCTGGCGCGGAGGATCTCCATGAGGAAGCACCTGCTAGTATTCGCGAGCCTGCTGCCGCTGGTCACCCTGTCGGCCGGACTCCAGTTCACGACCGTGCGCGCGGCCCTCGCCGCCGCCACGCCGTCGGCGGGAGAGTCGCGCACCGTCGAGGCATTCCGCGCCGTGTCTTTTTCTTCCAGCGGCAAGGTCTACATCACCGTCGGCAAAGGCCAGTCCTTGAGCATCGAAGCCAGCCCTGAACTGCGCGCCCGGGTGACCACAGAAGTCCGCGATGGCACGCTTTATATCGGCCGCAAGAACGGCGACCGGACCTGGGGTGACGACGACGGTGCGCTGACGGTGCATATTACGGTACCGGTCCTGACGGGCGCCAAGCTCTCGGGCAGCGGGACCTTCACCATCGACGGCTTCAACGGCGGCGACGCAGCGGTCGGCATCTCCGGCTCGGGCAGCCTCACCGCCAAGGGCACGCTGGACAAACTCAACCTCGACATCAGCGGCTCCGGCCGGGCCGATATCCCCGATCTCATGGTCAAGGACGCACTGGTGAGAATCTCGGGCAGCGGCAATGTGAAGATTAACGCCAAGAACAGCCTGGAAGCCAAGGTCAGCGGCTCC
Source organism: Fidelibacterota bacterium (assembly GCA_947475365.1). Taxonomy (GTDB): domain Bacteria; phylum Pseudomonadota; class Alphaproteobacteria; order Rhodospirillales; family Rhodospirillaceae; genus SHVO01. The sequence continues at coordinate 7,524 of CANJOI010000027.1, forward strand.
GGCGACATCCGCTACCTGGGCAGCCCGCGCATCACCTCGCGTGTCAGCGGTTCCGGCAGCATCGACCGGATAGACTAGCCCCACGCGCAAAAAGATAACCCTCCGCGCGGGGGGACGCGGAGGGTTTATCGCATGCTCCGGGCGAATGGTGGGGGGACCATGGGGTGCCGGATGCATGATCAGAACGCGGCGCCCCGGAAAGAGTTCCCGGCTCTATCCCACAATTGTCACAGGAATAGCTGGCTACGCCGTGAGGCGAACACGCTTAGCCTGTGCGGTGACTTCACGTTGATAGGCCCCGCCGCGTCCGGCGCGCAAGCCGCGACCGGTCTCAATAGTCCGCACGCGCACAATCGGTGCGTGCGGACACCGCGGCGGTTTAGTCGGGAACCACCGGCAGGATGATGGCGCTGGCCTGGGCGCCGCCGTGATAGATGCTCTGCGTCGCCTTGCGGTAATCGCCGGCCTTGGCGTTGAAGATGTTCGGAACAAAGGTCTGCGGGTTGCGGTCATAGAGCGGGAACCAGCTGGACTGGATCTGCACCATGATCCGGTGCCCCGGCAGGAAGGCGTGGTTCACATGCGGCAGGCCGAAGCGGACGTTCTCAGGTTTGCCCGGCGTCAGCGCCTGGGGCTTATCGAAGCCCTTCACATAACGCCCTCTGAAAATATCCATGCCGATGCCGAGTTGGTAACCCGCGAGGTTGGGACGATCGCTCATTTCCTCGGGGTACACGTCGATCAGCTTCACCACCCAGTCGCTGTCGCTGCCGCTGGTGGCGGCGATCAGGTCGACCAATGGCTGGCCGGCGATGTGCACGGTCTTGGTGAGCGGCGGTGTGACATAGGTGAGCACGTCCGGCCTGCCGTCGACGAACCGCTGGTCGTTGGTGAGCCACGGGCGCCACACGTCGCCCTGTTCCCAGTGCACGGGGCGCGCCACGAACGGCACGGGCTTCGCCGGGTCCGAGACATAGTCGTCGTGTTCGGCCTTGGCGGGCTTCTCGAAGCCCAGCGCACCACCCGGCTGCAGATAGAGCGCGGCGGGCGCGCCTAATGGCCACTGCTTGCTTTCCTGCCAGCGGTCCACGCCGGTCTCGAAGGTCAGCACCGGCGGGGTTGCGGCCTTGGGAGCATCATCCTTCAGGTAAGAGTCCAGGAACGCCTTCATATAGTCGCGGCGGAATTGCAGCGCCGTGTCGCCGGGCAGCTTGAGCGGCCCCAGGCTGGAGCCATCGGCATTCACGCCCGAATGACGCCAGGGACCGATGACCAGGTGCACCTTGTCGTTGGCGGTGTCCTTGGGTTCCAGCGCGCGGTAGACCGCCGGCGCGCCGTAGGAGTCTTCCTGGTCCCACTGCCCCACCACCAGCATGGTCGGCACGGTGATGGGGCGCTTGGCGAGCAGCTTATCGACCGCCTGTTCCTGCCAGTAGCCGTCGTAGCTCGGATGCTCCATGAGCTTGCGTGTGAACGGCAGCTGGTCGAGGCCATATTTGCGCGCGTAGTCGCCGGCCGAGCCGGCGGCGAGGAAAGCGGCGTAGTCGTCGAGGCCGATGCCCATGGCGACCTTGTCGCCGTCGGACTTCGCGCCGGTCTGCGCCGCGATGTAGTCAAAGTTGGTCTGGCGGAATGCGCCGTTGTGGAACCAGTCGTCGCCGATCCAGCCGTCCACCATGGGGCTCTGCGGCACCACGGCTTTCAGGGCCGGATGCGGATCGATGGTCGCCATCAGGGTCGTGAACCCGGGATAGGACGAGCCCGTGACGCCGACCTTGCCATTGGTTTCGGCCACGTTCTTCACCAGCCAGTCGATGGTGTCATAGGCGTCGGTGGCGTGATCGACCTTGCTCTCGTTCAGCGGCCCGCGCAGGGGCCGCGTCATCACATAGTCGCCCTCGGACTTGTTGCGGCCGCGCACGTCCTGATAGACGCGGATATAGCCATCGCGCACGAACTCGGCATCCATGATCGGCAGGATCTCGGTGATCTTCTGGCTCGGGTTGCGCGAGGTGGTTTTGCCGGCGTTGTAAGGGGTCCGCGTCAGCAGGATCGGACCGTGGGTGACGCCCTTGGGCACCACGATCACGGTGAACAGCTTCACGCCGTCGCGCATGGGGATCATCACCTCGCGCCGATCGAAGTCGGCGTCGGGCGTGGTCTTGGTGAAGGTCGCGGGGATATCCGGCGTCAGCGGGCCGTCAACTTCGCGGCTTGGCTTCTGTTGCGCCGCGGCCGGCACGAGGCAGCACGCGGCCGCCATGGAAACAAGCGCTACGCCCAACAGCTTCATGATGTCCCCCGATGCCTGGCAGCGCCAGCGAAGGCGGCGCTGTATTCCTGGAGATGGTATCAGCCTTTTTCCATATAAAAACGGGGGCACATACCCCCGTTTTTTCTCCGCCGTTAGCCTTTTGGCGGCTTCGGCCGTTTGTGTTTCGCGAACCCGCCCTTGCCCGGCCCCTCTTTACCGTATGGGCCTTTCCCATGGGCCCCTTTGCCGAATGGGCCTTTACCGTGGGGGCCCTTATTCGCCCAGCGCGGCTTGTCGCCGCGGGGCGCATCGCCGCCCCCCTCATGTGAAGGTTTGGCCTGTGCGGGCTTGGAATAGGCGGGCTTGGAATAGGCGGGTTTGTCGTAAGCGGGTTTGTCGTGATCCGTCTTATACGGTTTCTTCCAGGGCTTCTTGCCGGCATGGTACGATGGCGGCCGGCGCACATGGCCGCCATCGGCGGGGGCTTCCGTCACGCCGATGAAAATGTCGCCCTTCTTCACCTTGGCGATGCTCGCGGCGAAGGCGTCGGCCGCGGCGGCGTCGATCTCGAACTTGGTCTCGTCGTCGAAAATACGGATGGCGCCGATTTCGCGCTTGGTGATTCCGCCCTGCCGGCAGATTTCGGGGATCAGCCACTTGGGATCGGCCTTGCGCTGACGCCCGACATTGAGGCGGAACCACACGGCGCTCGCGAGCCCGGCCTGGGGCTCACGGCGCTCGGGCATGCCGGTATCCATCATGTCCTCGGGCGCCGGCAACTTGGTGCGGTAATTGCGCACCAGCGCCGCGGCCACGTCTTCCGGCGAACGCTGTTCCAGCAGCTGACGGGCCAGCGCCAGGTCGTCGGCGTCACCGGCCTCGGCCGTCAGCAGACTTTGCAGCAAGCGCTCATTGTCGACCTTGCGGATGGCGTCCGGCGTGGGCGGATTGATCCAGGCGGCCTTGATATTGGCCTGGCCCAACAGACGCTCGGCCTTACGGTGATTCTTGGGCGGGATCAACAGGACGCTGACGCCCTTGCGGCCGGCGCGGCCGGTGCGGCCGCTGCGGTGCTGCAAGGTCTCGGCGTCGTTCGGCAGGTCGGCGTGAATGACCAGGGCGAGGTTGGGAAGATCAATGCCGCGTGCCGCCACGTCGGTGGCGACGCATACCCTGGCACGACCGTCGCGCAGCGCCTGGAGGGCGTGATTACGTTCGGTCTGGCCCAGTTCGCCCGACAGCGACACAGCCGAGAAACCGCGCTCCACCAGCGCGGCGTGGAGATGGCGCACGCCTTCTCGGGTGTTGCAGAACACCAGGGTCGCAGGTGAGTCCACGAAACGCACCACGTTGACCACCGCATGCACCGTGTCCTGCGCGGCGATGCGCATGGCGCGGTATTCGATATCGGCGTGGGCACGGGTACCGGCCGAGGTTTCGATCCGCAGGGCGTTGGTCTGGTACTGCTTCGCCAGCGTGATGATGTCGCGCGGCAAGGTAGCCGAGAACAGCAGCGTGCGGCGTTCCTTGGGCGTGGCCTCGAGGATGAACTCGATGTCCTCGCGGAAGCCGAGATCGAGCATTTCGTCGGCCTCGTCGAGCACCACGGCTTTCAGGCTGGCGACGTTGAGGTTATGACGCTCGAGGTGATCGCGCAGACGGCCGGGCGTGCCGACCACGATATGGCAGCCGGCGCGCAGCTGCGCCCGTTCGGCGCGCGGGTCCATGCCGCCGACGCAGGACACAACGCGGGCGCCGGCGTACTGATACAGCCACACCAGTTCGCGCTGCACCTGCAAGGCCAGCTCACGCGTGGGCGCCACGATCAGCGCCAGCGGGTTTTCCGGTCGGCCCATGTCCGCTGCGTCCTGCATCAGGGTGGCAGCGATCGAAAGGCCGAAGGCGACAGTCTTGCCCGATCCGGTCTGGGCGGAGACCAGGAGGTCGCGCCCCACGGTCTCGGGTGCGAGCACCGCGGTCTGGACAGCGGTCGGGTCGTTGTATTCGCGTTCGGTCAGGGCGCGCGCAAGCGTGCTATGGGTCGGGGGAAACGGCAAAGGAAACCTATACGGACGAGAAATGGGAGGCGGCCCGGTCAGCCGGGCGGCGTTGGCCGTGGGGTATAGTCAGTTTACGCCCCGACCGCCAGTTTAATGCGGCAAAAGGGCCTGGACGCGGCGGAAAATCAGCTCCTCGTCGGCTGCGTTTCCGACGATGAACTTATATTCGCCCGCCTTGACGAAGCCCCGGCTCATATAGAGCTTCTGGGCGCCATGGTTGCCCGACCACACGCCCACCCAGAGCGTCCGTCCCGGCCGCTCCAGCCAGCCCAGCGCGGTATCGAGCAATGCATTGCCGATACCCCTGCCCTGCAAGCCACGCCGGACATAGAGGCGTTGCAGCTCGCCGCAGGCCGGTGTGACGTCGGCATGGGGAAGCACACACGGACCTGCCTGGGCGTAGCCGACGATCGCCCCATTCAAGGTCGCCGTGAACAGCGCCTGCGCCGGATCGGCGATATCGCGCGCGAAGATCTCCGGCTGATATTTCTGCTCCAGGAACGCCGCCAGGTCGGCGGGGTCGTACATGGGGCCGAAGGTTTCGCTGAAGGTGAGGCGCGCGAGCGCCGTGATCTCGGCGGCGTCGCGGGCCGTGGCGCGTGAAATAAGTGCGGTCATGGATTCACTACAGCAGGACCCGCCGTCGCCGGCGGGTCCTGTGAGGTTGGCGCGGGACCTACGGCAATTTGCCGTCGGCTTCCTGATAGACCTTGAGCAGCGCGATCTGCGCCTGGCTGTCCTTCAGCGCGAGGTCGCTGGCAACACCCCAGTTGGCCTTGGTCACCGCTTCGCACGGCGGCGGCGGCGGCGCGCCCGGCGTGGCCGGCGCGACCACACAGGGGACTTTCGCGGCATGCAGGCGTTTGGCTTCCTTGATCACCGCCTCCAGGGCTTTGCGCGAGTCTTCCAGGCCGGCCTTCATGGTGGCGGGATCATCGACCCAGCCGTGGCCCGCGATATAGAGGTTCGCGTTCATGGCCTGGGCCTTCTTGACCGTTTCGACCCACTCGGAGGGATAGGCGCTGCGCATGGCCGGGAACACACCGCGCAGATAGACCTCGCTCATGAACATTATCTTGGTCTGCGGCAGATAGACCACCAAATCGCCGCCGGTATGGGCGCGGCCCAGGTTGAGGATCTGGATCTCCGTGCCGCCGACGGTCAGCGTGCGCTTGTCCGTCACCAGTTCCGTGGGCGGCGCCGCGTTCTTCTCCAGGGCCTTTTGCGAGGCCGGCGTCGAGATCACGGTCAAGCCCGGCCAGGCGGCCTTGAGCGGACCGTTGCCGGCCATGTGGTCGCCGTGGTCGGACCCGACGATCAGATACTTCACCGGCTGGGGGGTCAGCTTCTTGATATTGTCCACCAGCTTCTGGCCCTGCTCCGGATCGCCCATGGCGTCCACCAGCACCACGCCGTCATTGGTGACGACGATCAGGCTGACGGTGTTCATGACCTTCGACGGATGGAAGCCCTCATAGGCGTAAATATTGGGCGCGACCGCTTTCCAGCGCGGGAAGTCGACGAGCGTCAGCCCGCGCGCGTCGATGGCGGCATTGCTGACCTTGGTGTTCTCCGCGGCCTGCGCGGGCATCAGTGAAAGCGCGAGGGTCATGGCGCCCGCCGCGAACATCAGTGCATTTTTCATCATCAATCCTCCCCTGGTGAGAAGGCGATTTTACAAGGGCGCCACATCGATGACAAAGCGGTACTTCACATCGCGAGAACCCTGCGGGGGCGCGCAAAATCGCTTACGCGCACGCATCCTGCCGGGGCGCCCGTAGGCGGGGCGTCAGTAACCGCTAGTGGGAAACCCGCCGTGACCCGCCCACAGGGCCAAAATCCGGCGGTGGGGCGCGGTGGTGGGTCGCGGCTTCGTAGGCCGTGCCGATCTTGATGAGCTGCGACTCATCGCCCTGCCCGGCGAAGAAGGTGATCGAGATCGGCATGGGGTGGGGCAATGTGGTCTGCTTCACGCTGTCGGGCAGCACCGGAATGTAATCGGTCTTATCCGCGTTCAGCGCGAACTGCGGCTCGTACACCACGTCGGAGAATCCGGCCGGCACGGCGATCTTGGGGATTTGCAGGAACGGTGTGATGCCGTCCAAGCTGAGCGTGCCGACATTGGGGCCCTGGATCTTGGGCGTCGGCACGGTGTTCTCCGGGTGGACAAAGGCGTCGATCTTGTTTTCGAACATCACCTTCTGCAGCGCGAGGCGGCCGATGTAGCTGCGCGCGAGCGCGTCCGCCGTGCCGGGCTTGGCGTGATCATCCAGCGCGGCCCAATTGGCGGCGCCAGCGCGGTTCTCGTCACCGCGGAAGCTGGCGTTGGCGACCCAGGCTTTCCAGTCCTTGATCTTGGCGTCGCCGCGCTTGGCGAGGTAGCGGTTGATATCGAACCGCACATCCGCGCAGGCCACGGAACCGCAGTCCAGGGCGCCGAAGGTCGCGAAATTGGTGATGTTCACCGCCGGGGTCAGCGGCGCCTCGCGGCGGCTGAGCTTCAACAGATAATCTTGCGACGTGACGTCGTAGCCGGGCACCGCGAACACCAGTTCGCCCGCGCGGTTCTTGCGCGTGAAGATGTCGGGCATCAGCTGCGGCAGCAGTTCCGACAGGGCATCGGAATAGGTATAGGTCAGGTTGGGAATCCCGGGGTCGTCCGGATAGTCAGGCGAGAGCATTTCCACCAGTTCGGCGCCAAGCTGATCGCGCAGTACTTTCTTGAACTCGGCGTCGGTCTGGTCGCTGATGGCGGCGTGGTTACGGGTGCGCTTGACCATATGCTCGCGCACGATGGCGATGCGCAGGCCCTTGAGCGGCTTTGCGCCCGCGTCGGTGACGATGAAGCTGGCGTAGGGCTTGGCCGGGACCAGGTGCTTGGGCACAGCCGCGTAGATGTCGTTGGGGTCATAGTAGCCGCCGTTGGCATCCTTGAGGGCATCCAGCACGCGGGCGGCGTCATCCAGGGTCCGCGCATGAACCCCGGCGCGGTCGATGAACGCCTGGTTGCCGATGCCGCCGCTGTCGGGCAGCAGGCCCTTGGTCGTCAGCAAGGTCGTGATGCCATTGCGCGAGGCCGGTCCCTGGCAGGACATGCCGGTCTGTTCGCAGATCGCGACGGTCACCAGATTGGCGCTCACCGCCACGCCCGACCCGCCGCTGGAGCCGCGCGGCACGCGTTCGGTGTCGTAGGGATTGCAGGCCTGCCCGCTCCAGGAATTCATCTGCTGGCCGCCGGTCACCTGATGGGTTTTGCCCTTCTCCGGGCCGCCGGGATTACCCGGGCCGTCATTGAATTCCGCCGCCACGGATTTCGCGTAGATGATCGCGCCTTTGGCGCGCAGGCGCTGGGCAATCACGGAGTCCGCCGGCGGCGCGTCCATGGCGAAAGCCACATCGTTGTTGGCGGTGGTGCGCATATCCTTGGTGTCATACGGATCTTTGATCGCCGTCACCGCGCAGTACATGGGCAGCTTTTCGAGATCGGGATTGGCGCCGTACTGCGCGTCCAATTCGGCCGCCCGCTCCAGGGCGTCGGGCTGCTTGCGGAAGGTTTCACACACTGCCGGCGCGCCCGCGGGCAGCGGCTTTGACGGAGGCGCATCGAACGCGCCCTTGCAGGTGACCGAGCGTTCACCGCGTATGTTCAGAGTCTCAAGCGCGTTCAGTTGTCCGGCGTTGGCCATGCCGACGCGCATGCCCATCTGATGCATGACGCTGGGGTCGGACTTGGTGGGCTCCATGGTGCCGTATTCCAGCGGCACGCCTTTGTAATTGGCGAGATCGGGAAACACTTTCGATGCCGCCACGGTGCGGGTCGGGAAACGCAGCGGCGCGCCGGCGCGCACATAGCCCTTGGCGGGCGCCACGCTCTTGCCATCGGCGGTGACCAGCGCGGTACAAATGCCGTTGTAGGCCTTGGCGCGGGCGATATAGGCCTCGACCACGCCCTTGCAGGTGATCTGCCCCGCCTTGATGGCGCTCTGGATGCTCGGGATGGTGGCTTCTTCGATCTGGAACGCCGCGTGCGCGGCCGGAGAGAATAGCGCAAGCGCCGCAGCAGCCGACGCCGTGACCAAACGCTTCATGGCAGCACCCCCAGAAAGTCCAACCCGGTGCGGCAAGATTAGCGCGAAAAATTGTGCGTCGCATATAGATTTTGCTGCGTCGCGGCAAAATCCTGTTATCTTCAATTTTACTGCATTTCATCGTGGGGGACACAATGCGCACCGGCTGCCTTTCCCTGTTTCTGACCCTCTTGGCCGCGCCCGCCCTGGCCGCCGCCGCGCCCGATGCGGTGCTGCCTTCCACTCTCAAGACCGTGGTGTGCGGCTACATCGCCTCCGATACGCCGCCGATGTTGCGCATCAAATCCGGCCAGAGCGTGAAGATCGACACGGTCTCCCACGCCGGCATCACCGATGATCCGGTGAAGTTCTTCGGTGACGCGGGCATTCCGGCCAACCAGGTTCTTCCCGAGGTGATCGACATCGCCAAGGCCACCAAGGAAAAGAACTGGAGCGGCCATGTGCTGACCGGGCCGATCTATGTGGAGGGCGCGGCCCCCGGCGACATGCTGGAAGTGCGCATCCTCAAGGTCGATATCCGCGTGCCTTACGGGGTCAACAATCCCGGTCCCGGGGGCGCCGCGCTCAACATCATTCCGGAACGCCTCTCCAAGGTCATCAAGTTCGACCTCGCGCGCAACGTCGCGCTGTTCTCGCCGGAGGTGGAACTGCCCCTGCATCCGTTCATGGGCATCATGGCGGTGGCGCCACCGCCCGAGGTGAAACGCGTCGGCTCGCGCGCGCCCGGCCTGTTCGGCGGCAATCTGGATTTCAAGAAGCTCACCGCCGGCGCCACGCTCTACTTGCCGGTGTTCAACGACGGCGCGCTGTTCGTGACCGGCGACTCCCACGCTGGCCAGGGTGACGGCGAAGTGGACGGCAACGCCATCGAAGCCTCCATGGCGCCGACCCTGCAATTCATCGTCCACAAAGGCGCGGGTAAGGCCATGACGGCGCCCCGCGCGGAAGACGCCGAGAACTACTACGCCCTCGGCCTCGACCCGGACCTGGACGCTGCCCTGTCCAAAGCCATCAAGGAAACCGTGGCCTTCCTCGGCGCCACGCGCGGCATGTCGGCGGCCGACGCCTATTCCCTCGCCAGCATCGGCGTGGATTACGGCGTGGCCGAAGCCGTGGACGAGACCCTGGTGATCTACGGCAAGATCCCCAAATCCCTGTTCAAGACTAAGACGCCGTACTGGACCGCGCCGCAGTAGCCTAACCCGCTGTTTTCCGTGTTATAACCGGCCCTCAGCGAGGGGGAGTTCAGGTTGCGCGACCAGCGGCGGGCGGTCCTCAAGGAAGTGGCCAAGGAATACGGACGGACGGGCTACAACCCCGACCGGGCCATGACCATTTTCGGCTTCGTGGCCGAGCTGGCGGAGATCCTGGAGAAGCGGTCCAACAGCCGCCGCGCCAGTTTCGCCGGCGCCCACGCCATCAAGGTCTATGAGGCCACGGCCCGCAAGTACGGCTACAAGGGCGAACAAGGGCCGGTCCATTGCAAGAAGGGCTGCGGCTATTGCTGCCACACCCGCGTCACCGCCACCGCGCTCGAACTGTTCATGATGGCGCGAGGGCTGCGCGCGCGCTGGAACGACGACGCCGATCCCCTGAAGGCGCGCTTCCGCCGCGTGGAAACTCAGACGCGCGGAATGCCGAAAGAACATTGGGTCACGAACCGCATCCCCTGTGGCTTCCTCGGCGAAGGGGCATGCACGGTTTATGACTCCCGCCCCCTCACCTGCCGCACCTATGCCTCGCTATCGCTGCCGGCCTGTATTGACTGGTTCAATCTGGCGCCAGGCGCGGTGGTGCCCCAGCCGGACCGCGCCCAGCTCCTGCGCGTATTCATCCTGGCCGGCATGAAGGCGGCCATGGCCCACACCGGATTAGAGGGCGTGGGCTTTGAGATGGGTCACGGCCTGGAAGTGGCGATGGTGCCCGATGCGGAGGCGCGCTGGCTGGCGGGCGAGAATGTGTTCGCCGGCGTCGCCAACGACGCCGCTCCGGCGCGCGCGGGCGGCCGGCAGGCCGGGCACGAGGCGTTCGATCTCATGGTGGACGTGTTCAAGACCGGCGCCTTCGGCAAGGACATGCCGCCTAATCCCTGGTTCTCCTGGTAAAAAATAAAGGGTCGAAGCCCATGAAGACGTTTCTGTTCCTGGCCACGATGCTGTTTCCGTTCACGGTGGCCGCGCAGACCGCGGACCCCTTGCTCACGCAAGTCGAAAGCGCGCAGGTCCCCAACCAGGGCGGCTATGACGGCGACACCATGGACCAGCTGCTCGCGCACTTCCATGTGCCGGGCGTAAGCGTCGCGGTAATCCAGGACTTCCGCATCAGTTGGGCCAAGGCTTGGGGCGTCACGGACGCGAAGACCGGCGCGCATGTGCGCACCGACACCATGTTCCAGGCGGCCTCCATCAGCAAACCCGTGGCGGCCATGGCGACGCTTAAGGCCGTGCAGGATGGCAAGTTCGGCCTGGACCAGGACATCAATACCATCCTCAAGTCCTGGAAACTGCCGATGGACAAATTTCCGGGTGCGGTGACCCCGCGCATGCTCACCAGCCACACCTCGGGCCTGGGCGATGGCTTTGGATTCCCTGGATATGCGCCGGGCGCCGCGCGGCCGACCATCGCGCAGGTGCTGGACGGCCAGGCGCCGTCGGTGCTCGGCCCCGTGCGCATGGAGCGCGCGCCCCTCACCGGCTACAAATATTCCGGCGGCGGCGTCACCATCGAACAGCAGATACTGACCGATGTGCTGAACAAGCCGTTCGTGCAGATCATGCAGGAGACCGTGCTCGGGCCGTTGCGCATGACCAACAGCACCTATGCCCAGCCGCTCCCGGCGGACAAGGAGATCGAGGCCGCCCACGCTCACAATAACCGCGGCCAGCCCTTGGATGCGTCCTGGCATGTGTTCCCCGAGCAGGCCGCCGCCGGGTTGTGGACCACCCCCAGCGACCTCGCGCGGTTCTTGATCGAAGTGCAGCTCACGCTGCAAGGCAAGGGCGGGCGCGTGCTCAACCAGAAATCCATGGAAGCCATGGTGATGCCGGTGGGCGTCGGCCCCTACGCCGTGGGCTTCTATATCCAGAAGAAGGGCGAAGGCTGGTACTTCGGCCACGATGGCAGCAACTGGGGATATCGCGCGCGCATGATCGCCCACCGCGCCAAGGGCTACGGCGTCGCGGTCATGACCAACAGCGACAGCGGCGACGCCCTGGCCGGCGAGATCATCGAGCGGGTTGCGCGGGCCTACGGCTGGGATAGCCTGGACAAACCCATTCCCCGGTAGGTTGTCAGCATGCGCACGCCTTATGTCCTCGCAATCGTTCTCGCCACGACGCCGGTGCTCGCCGCGGACCGCGTGCCGCAGCCGCCGGAGCCGGCGCTGCGCAACTACACGGCCGCCGAGAAGCTTGCCCTGGTCAACGAGTTGTTGAACCTGCCGTCGCGCGATCTCGCCGACAACGGCAGCAGCGATGCCGGCGCGTGCCGCGCCATGGCGGAGACCTTCGCCGCCGGGCAAGGCATCGTGTTCCTGGAACCGGATGTACTGACCACCACCGCGCGCCCCGACGAGTTGCGCACCGTGGAGGGCCAGTGCCCGGCGCTGGTGCTGGACGAGGTCGCCCTACCGCGCCTGGGCACGGTGCGGGCGCGGCGCAATTTTAGTCTCTATTTCCTGGCGCGCCCCGTCATGGGCATGGCGGTGGGCGTGTTCCAGGCCGAACGCTGGTGCAAGGAAGGCGTCTCCGGCCGCACCCCCTGCCCCGCGCCCCAGACCGCCAAGGCCTTCGACATCAACAGCTGCAAGACCATCGCCACCGAAACCATGCCCGCGCGCAATGTCGCGAACGGCAAGAGCAATTACGTCCAGGGCGTACTCGACTACCGCAACGACTACTACTTCGCCAGCATCGGCGACGTCTGCGAAACCGAAACCAAGGGTGTGACCGGCGTCACCATGGACGTGACGTCCGTGGAACAGGTGGGCGGCAAACCCAAGCTGCAGTGTTCGCTGAGCACCGTGCCCAAGTCGCGATGCACGCCCCCTAAGCGTTAAGCCGCCTGCTGCAAAGGGTGTGAGGGGGGAGCACTAAAACCTCTTAAAACTGAGGTCTTTCCAATCGGAGTCTCAGGCCTCGCAGACCGTCAACCACGGGGCGCTTTTCTTATGTGAAGTAAGATTTGAAGCGCGTGCTCATCAACACATTCCTGCCCCGCTACACGCAGACGCGCCTAAGACTTTCTCGAAGCCATTGATGGGCCAAATCCGCATCAAGCCGCGGATGCCACATCGCGGAGATCACGAAGTCTTTTACCGGGTATGGCAGGGCAAAACTAAACATCCCATCCCGGGATCCAGATGTATGGCGCGCAGGGACGCTCGCCACCAACTCACTGGTCCGGGCTAAGGCAATCGCAGTCGTAAAGCCGCCAACCACGGCCGCCACCGTACGACTTACCCCGAGAGCTATGAACGCCTCGTCAATTGGCTCTTGGGGCACACCCGGACGGGACACTAAGACATGTTCAGCCGCGAGATAGTGCGT
>CANJOI010000028.1 GCA_947475365.1 Fidelibacterota bacterium
ATGATGATGTCCGTCGTCTCGTGGGACTGGTGTCCGCAAAACGACCGGTCACGCCCCTCTTCCGAAAGTATATGAAAGAAAGGTGCCAAACGTGACCATATCTCGGGCGCCACGCATCAATATCAGGGGCGAGTTGGCCGAGGGGCCTGTGGATTTGTGCGGGATACCGCGCAGGTATCTCCCGCGCGCGTGCCGGCCAAAGACGGGCAATGAGCGAATTTTATAACCAAAACAGGCGCTTAGAACGATATTCCCGTCGTTCCCTGATAATTCCCTGTTTTGAAATCCTGCGACTGGTATTGCCAGCAGTCGAATTCCGCTGAAAATCGCGGGGTTCCAGGGCGGGGAGCCCTCAACTGCTCCGGGGAACTCTGATTTTTTCCCTGCCGATACGCTGTTAGCAGCGAATTTGGCCCCGATCGGGGCCAGAGAAGCGTTAGGCCCAACTGGCCCCACCGCCATAAAATCAATTTCTTCCTTTTGTTATCGAAGGCCAATTCATTGAGAGCAGGGGTATGCCCATCCCCGTGCCCATCTCGGTGGGTGGATTTCTCGCACCGCCGATAACTCCCCGCGTGCGCGCGATTGATGCGGATTCAGCGGCCACCGTTCAATAAATTGTCCTGGTGAGAATCGGCGCCTAGGCACGCTTGGGGGGGGGCCAGCTCGGCATGGTGGACTTAAGCGCGCCCGCACAGGGGAGTCGCCGAAATGATTAACCGCCGAACGCGTCGGCCACGACGAACGCCGCGACGGCGTCGAATGCGGGCAGGAGAAAGAGCCTCCTGGCGAAGGCCTTCTTCCCGAAAATCCAAGGGAGAGCTGCCCCGAGAAAGCAAAATACGGGGAACAAGGCTAGCAGGAGCGTGGCCGTGATAAGCGCACCATTCCTCTCTGATCTCGGTGCATCGAACATCATCGGGAGCATTATTATTGGCGCCAAGAAAATTACTCCCAGTAGGACATAGGCGATCGACAGCCCAATGCCTGCACATGGGCAGCTGACGCTGGTGCTCTAATCCCCCTTACTAACCACGCCAGAAACCGCAGCATGCGCAGTGCGGCCACAATTTCCTTACATTCCTCAATTGTTTGTCGTGAGCGTTGAGCCGCCTACTCCGCTCTTTGCCCTCCGGTGCCGGGAGCCTGTGCTCTTGCCACCGCGCATCCTGCAGCGACCACTGCGCATGACCAGGCGGCAGGCGGGCGTGGTCAGAGAAAACGGGTATCGACAGTGGAAACTGCCAAACGTGGGTCACCGCAAACCATTCAGTCTCATGAGAGAAACCTTCAATCAAAAACAGGGTCAGGCTTCAATCGGCTTGTAAACAAAGCCCAGGAAATGAATAGTCCGCGAGGCGCGAAGTGGGGGAATTACGATGGCATATGCGATTACGGATGATGGAGTGCGTCTGTATTTCGAGGAGACCGGCTCCGGTCATCCGTTGATTTTCGTGCATGAATTCGCGGGCGATCTGCGGAGTTATGAATCCCAATTGCGCCACTTTGGGAAACAGTATCGCGCGATCGCCTTTAACGCGCGCGGGTACCCGCCTTCGGACGTTCCCGCGGATGTTTCCTCGTATTCGCAAGCGCGGGCCGCGGATGACATTCTCGCGGTGCTGGATCACATCGGCGAAACAAAGGCGCATATCGTCGGCTTATCCATGGGTGGTTTTGCCACGCTGCATTTTGGACTGCGTCATCAGGACCGCGCTGCGTCGCTGTGCATTGGCGGCTGCGGCTATGGCGCCGAGCCCGATAAACGCGAGGCGTTTCGTCGCGAGGCCAGCCTGGTTGCCGAGACAATCCGGAAAGGCGATATGCGGGCCTTTGCCGAGAAATATGCCTATGGCCCAACCCGCGTTCAGTTTCAGAATAAAGATCCACGCGGATTTGCCGAGTTCAAGGCGTGGCTGGCCGAACATTCCGCGGTCGGTTCCGCCAATACCCAGGAGGGCGTCCAGAAGGAGCGGCCCTCCCTTTACGCGCTTGTCGATGACATGAAGCGCATCCGTGTGCCGACCTTGATTATTACCGGCGATGAGGATTGGCCCTGCCTTCAGCCGGCCTTGTTGATGAAACAGAACATCGCATCCGCGGCGCTGGCAGTGCTCCCGAATACGGGCCATGCCGTGAATATCGAGGAGCCGGATGAGTACAATCGTATCGTTGGTCACTTTCTGAACCAGGTCGACAGCGGGCGTTGGCCGTCACGCGATCCCCGTGCGATCAGTTCCTCGATTACCGGCATCAATACCTAAGCGATGATGATCGGGCGTGCATAACCTGTCTCACCCCGCGGGCTGGTTTGGTCTGGCCCCTGATGCGCGCGAGCCCGCGGCGCGGGCCTGCCGGGAGCGAGTTATCACGGCGGGGAGTGAGCTGAATGCGGTTGTAAGCGCGGCCACGTTGCCAGGTGTCCCTGGGCCGCTGGCGGGTCTCCCCTACGTCACGAAGGACATGTTCGACAGGCAAGAGCGGCGCGCCGAATGGGGCGGTGTGCGTACGCCGGGGCGGGCGCAGCGTGACGCGGAAATCCTTCGCCGCTTGGATAGGGCGGGGGGCGTGCAGATCGCGGTGTCGAGAATGACGGCCCTGGCTTACGAGCCGTCGGGTTATCATGCGACGCAGGGCAGAACCCGAAACCCCTGGCACGCGGATATCGTCAGCGGCGGCTCGTCCAGCGGATCGGCCGCGCTCATCGCCGTGGGGGCTGGTTTCCTGGGATTGGGTTCCGATACGGGTGGTTCTATCCGCATCCCCGCCGCGTGTTGCGGGATCGTGGGATTGAAGCCGGGGTGGGGTTCCATTTCGAACGAAGGCGCCATGCAACTTGCGCCGAGCCTCGACACGATCGGGTTTTTTGCGCGCGTGGCCCGCGACTTGGTGCCGGTCTGGCATTGCGCGCGCGACACGCCGGAAGATAGTCCCGACATCAATACGGTGGCGGTGCTCGGTGACGCCATGGCAAAGGCGTCCCCACAGGCGCGAATTGCTATCGACGCCGCGCTGGCGGTATTGTCATCGGCTGGGATCGCGACGTTACCAGCCGAAACAGGTGAGATCGTCCGCATCGCGGATGAGCGCGCTCTCACGGTCATGCAAGGCGAGGCCGCCAGAATTCACGAAAATGATTCGGTGAATGGGCTCGATCCCTCCTTGAGAAAGCGCTTGAGCAAAGGGCTGGCCATCGCCGATGCGGCGATACAGGCGGCCCTGGATGAACGCGCCACCCTGCGGGACCACTTTGTCGCGGCATGGCGCGGGGCTGAAGCGGCGGTATTGCCGGTCATGCCCCTGGACACGCCGCTTGCTGTCACGGTCGATCCGACCGAAAAGGCATTTGATGCGCGCACGCTCTACAGCATGAGCAGTTTGACCCGCTTCGTGAATTACCTCGGTCTGCCGGCGTTGTCGCTTCCCATCGGCTTTGACAATCGGGGTGCGCCCATCGGGCTTCAAGTGATCGGGCGAATGCAGGGTGAGAGTGCCCTGCTGGAATTGGCGGCGGCCTTTCAGGCCCGTTCCACCTGGCACCTCCACCTTCCCGCCGCCCACTCGCTCTCGGCTTCAGAACGGACCTGACATGAATCCAGCCACTCCCTCTGCGGCGCTTCGGCACTTGCGAATTCTGGATCTGACGAGGGTGAGGGCGGGGCCCACCTGCTGCCGGATATTCGCCGACTTCGGCGCCGATGTAATTCAAATCGAGCCGCCGGAGGGTCTCGATCCCAATCCGGGCATGGTCGGTCCACGGCACGGCTCGGACATGCAGAACCTGCACCGCAACAAGCGCTCGTTGACGCTCAATCTCAAGGCGGCGGAAGGGCTCGCGATTTTCATGAGGCTGGTGAAGACCGCCGACGTGGTGGTCGAAAACTACCGGCCCGATGTCAAGGAAAGGCTGGGGATCACCTACGAAAAACTCGCCGAGATCAACCCGCGCATCATCCTGGCGTCCATTTCCGGATTTGGTCAAACCGGGCCCTATCGTACGCGCGCGGGGTTCGATCAAATCGCGCAGGGAATGGGTGGGTTGATGGGCGTGACCGGCGACCCCGATGGTGTGCCCATGCGCGCTGGAATCGCGGTCGCGGATTCATCGGCCGGCAATTACGCCGCGATCGGTGTGCTCATCGCGCTGGCGGAGCGGGAGCGATCGGGGAAGGGGCAGTGGGTCCATACGTCGCTGTTGCAGGCGCAGATCGCGATGATGGACTTTCAGGCGGCGGCTTATCTGGTTGCGGGCAAAGTCCCGCGTCCGGCCGGCAACGATCATCCCGTCGCCACGCCCATGGGAGTCGTGCCGACCTCGGACGGGCACATTAATATCGGGGTGGCGGGCGAGCGGCAGTGGGCCGGGCTTTGCAAGGCGATCGGCCGTCCCGATCTGGAATCGCATCCCGACTACGCCACCCAGGATTTGAGACTCCGGCACCGCGCGCAACTGAAAGCCGAGCTGGCGGTTGCCTTTAAGACGCGTAGTGCCAGCGAATGGTTGACCGCGCTGGAGGATAACGGCGTGCCGGCGGGACCAATCTACGCCATGGACCAGGTGTTCGCCGATCCGCAGGTCCAGCATCTCCGGATGGCCGCGCCGCTCAATCACCCCGACCTCGGCCGGATAAGTGTGGTCGCATCGCCTATTGTTCTCTCACGGACTCCGAGTAGCATTGAAACTCCCACGGTTGAGGCCGGAGCCAATTCGGAAGAAATCCTGCAAGAGTTGGGCCTCTCACTGCCGGAGATTGATGTTTTGCGCGCGCATAAGGCGATCTGACGAAATGACAAGTCCAGCTGGCGCCATCGAACTGTCCATGAGCGGCAACGTCGCGAGCCTGGTTCTGCACCAGCCGGACCGCATGAATGCGCTGACCTTTGATATGTGGCGGTCGCTTCCCCAGCAGATCGCCCGTGCCGAGGCCAATCCGGATGTCAGGGTGCTGACCGTCGCGGGCGCGGGCGAAGCCGCCTTTTGCGCCGGCGCCGATATTTCGGAGTTCGGCGAAAAGCGGACCGATCCCCAGGCCGTGGCGGCTTACAACGACGCCATCCGCGAAGCGTCCACGGCCCTGCGCCGGACCCGGCTTCCCACGCTCGCGATGATCAGGGGGATTTGTTATGGCGGCGGCCTCGGGTTGGCGATGTGTTGCGACTTACGCTACGCGTCCACCGATGCCCGGTTTCGCATACCGGCGGGCCGCCTTGGATTGGGCTACGGCTTCCGTGACATCGCGCTGCTGACCCATAGGGTTGGTCCTGGAGCGGTCGCGGAGATCCTTTATACCGCGGCCGCTATCGACGCGGATCGCGCGAAAGAGCTCGGCCTGCTGCATAAGGTGTTCCGTGGCGAAGATTTCCTCGCTTCGGTCAACCAGGAGGTTGCGGCCATTGCGAGCAACGCTCCGCTGACGCTCCGCGCGGTCAAAACCGCCCTTCTCGCGATCGAGGACCCGCTGGTGAACAGATCGGTCGCGGAGGTTGATGACGCTGTCAAAGTCTGCTTCGACAGCGCCGACTATCGTGAAGGCCAATTGGCCTTTCGGGAAAAGAGAAAGCCGCGGTTCCGCGGGGTTTAACGGCTTCAAACGGCCATGTGCCTGGGAAGAACTTTGTCATGGCCGGCATTTCAATCAATCACTATCTGGCCCCGCCCGGGTACCCGCTGACGTCATTCCTTGATGATGCGGTTTCCGCCGGCGCAACCGGCATCGGCGTAACCGAACGGGCCCTCTCCGAGGCAACGCTCCCGGCGCTCAAGGCGATGCTGCATGAGCGGCGGCTGCGCGTAACGTCCGTGAATAGCGCCGGCTTTTTTCTCTGGTCCGATCCGGAACGCGCCAAAGTACAACGCGCCACCAATACCAGGCTGTTGGAAGCCGCGGCCGAGTTGGCGGCTGACACGCTCGTGGTGATCGGCGGCGGGCTGCACGACATGAATCCGCGGGATGACTGGGGCAGTTTGAGCCGTGCCCGAGCGGTCTTTGAAGCGGAACTGCCCGCGATGATGGCGGCGGCCCAAAAATACGGCGTGCGTCTTGGCGTCGAGCCGATGCACCCGCTTCGGATCTTCACCAAGGGAACGCTCAATACGTTGGCGCAGGCCGCCGCGCTGTGTGATCGCTTGCCGGGGCTTGGGGTTGTGCTCGATCTCTTTCATGTCTGGTGGGATCCGGATCTGGAGCCAATGTTGATGCGGCTTGGCGATCGCTTGCGGCTTGTTCAACTTTCCGGCGTTACGCAGCCGCGGCATCAGAACGCGCTGCCGAGACGTTGCTTTTTGACTCAAGGAACCGCCGACGTGGCGGGGGTTCTCCGCGCACTGGCCCGTTGCGGTTACCAGGGGCATTTTGAATTCGAGGTGTTCGCCGAGGACCTTGAGGGCCAGAACGTCGCGGATGTGATGGCGGCGGCCGTAGCGGCGTTTGCGTCATTGTCAGGCGGGCAAGAATGCCGGTCCTGATTACGGGTGGTTCCGGTTTCGTCGGGTTGAATATCGCGATTGCCCTTCTTAGGAAGGGCGAAGCTGTCGTGCTGTATGACCTTAACCGGCCGCCGCAGGCCGCTGAACAGCATCTGTGCGGTCTGGGTGCGGGACTGGCCATCGTGCTCGGGGATGTCAGGGACCGCACCCAACTCACCCATGTAATTCGCGAACACCACATCGACCGCATCGTGCACGGCGCGACCATCACCGCCGGCGCCCAGCGGGAAATTCAGCAGGCCAGACTGATTGCGGACGTGAATCTCGGCGGCACCATAGAAGTGCTTGAAGCGGCGCTCGCTTGCGGGATTTCGCGTGTGGTTCAGCTCGGTACCGGATCGGTCTTCGGTGCGGCTGTCCCGGATGTCGAGCAGATCGGCGAGGATTTGCCCCCTGTGCCGGACAGCCTGTACGGCATCACGAAATACGCCGCCGAGCGGGCGGCGGTGCGCTTTCGCGATAAGCGCGGGCTCAATGTGGTCGTCGGGCGCGTCGGCGTTGCGTTTGGTCCCTGGGAATACGATACGGGCGTGCGTGATACGTTGAGTCTGCCGCTGCAGTTGCTTCACGTCGCGCAAGCAGGCGCAACAGCGCGGTTCAGGCCTGGGCTTCCCGACGACTGGATCTACGCGACAGATGTCGCCGACGCCGTGGTCGCCTTGTTGTATGCGCCTTCCCTTGGCTACGATGTGTATCAGATCGGGCGCGGGCGCCGCTGGTCCGTGACCGATTGGTGTGACCGGCTGCGGAGCGTGTTTCCGGCCTTTGACTATGCCATTGTCGAAGATAACGGTCCGGTCAATGTGGGGGCGGTCAGCGCCAACGGACGGCCGCCTTTTTCGGTGGAACGCCTGCGCCGGGATACGGGCTTCTCGGCACGCTTTCACGAGGCAAGCGCGTTCGACGACTACGTCAAGATGCCTGGCCGCAAGATGGATTAGTGGGTTTCGCGGAAAGAGTGCCAGAACGTATCCAAGACTGATCGCAGGAAGGCTTACCAATGCCGCCACACACAGCTCATAGATCGTCCACGCGGTGGCGTATTTTTCTGCTTATTCTTTTGCTCGTCAGTGTGAACTACGTCGACCGGGCGTCGCTGTCGGTGGCGATGCCGCTCATCAGCAAGGAATTTGACATCGGCCCGGCCATGCAGGGCGTCATCTTCAGCTCGTTCTTCTGGACGTATGCGTTGATGCAGGTTCCGGGCGGCTGGCTCGCGGATCGCTATGGACCGCGCGTGGTCATCGCCGGCGCCGCCATCCTCTGGGGTGCGTTCCAAGCCCTGGGCGCGTTGGCCACCAGCGCGACCGGCTTGCTCCTTGCCCGGGTCGGCCTGGGATTCGCGGAGGGACCGACATTCCCCGCGGGCGGCAAACTCAATGCCGTCTGGCTGCCGCCGCGTGAACGCGGGCGCGGCGCGGTGCTCATCGACGGTGGCGCGCCACTGGGCACGGCCTTGGGCGGCTTGATCATCGCCGCCCTGATTGGGGCCTTCGATTCCTGGCGCACGGCATTTGTGGTTGCGGGACTCGGAACGATGCTGGCCGGCCTCTTTGCCTATTGGTACATCAGGAACAGTCCACGCGAACATCCTTCGGCGAATGCCGCCGAGGTCGCCTATGTTGAGAGCGAACACGCGAAAGAAGACGCGCACTTGCAGCCATCGTCGTCGGGCAAGGGGTCTCCTCTCGACTTCCTGCGGTTCGGATCTTTCTGGGGCATGGTGTCCGGCTGGTCAGGTTTCAACCTGGTGTTTTATGGCCTCGTCTCTTGGGCCCCCAATTATCTAGCGGCGGAGCGGCAGTTCAGCCTGGCCGCTATCGGCGGAGCGACTTTTATTATCTTTGGCGCCGGCTTCGTCGGTGAGATTACGGGCGGCTTCCTGGCGGATTACTGGAAGATGCGGGGAGGGGCGCCAAATGTGGTCATGCGCTCGATCCTCGGCGTGTCAGGGGCGTTGACGACCCTCTCGGTCTTCGGACTCTCACAAGTCACAAGTCCGACCGCCGCGGTGGTTTTGCTTTCCTCGACGCTGTTTTTTTTGCGCTGGGGCGGTTTGTATTGGAGCATTCCGGCGACGCTGACGGATCGGCAGCGGGCCGGAATCCTCGGGGGCATGATGAACCTGTTCGGCAATATCATGGGCATTCTTGTGCCGATCGTTGTCGGCGTCATCGTCCAAACGACCGGAAGTTATTTCCTGGCCCTCATGTTCTTCACAGCGGCGGGTCTGCTCTATTGCGTTAGTTCCTTCACGATCGATTACAGCCGGAAGCTTCCGGTATAGCCCGCTCTAAAATGCGCCGGAAAGGCGGGGGACGACATGGATGAAGCCGAGGTTCGCCGCCGCATAGATGCTCGCGGTTGGGGGCCGTTCTTTAACAGGCTATGGGTGGCGAGCGGCCTGGGTTGGATGGCTGACGCCATGAACATCGCCGCGCTCGGTCTGGTGCTTCCCCTCATTCTGACCGAACTCGGACTCTCACGCGCCGAGGGTGGCATGATCGTGAGCGCGACGTTTGTCGGTTTCATGGTCGGCGCGGTCGTGACGGGCAAGCTCGCAGACCTCTACGGCCGCCGCACGTTGCTGATCGCCAACATCGTCCTCTTCAGCGGCGCCGCCGCGCTTGTCGGCTTTGCCCAAAACTTCTGGATGCTCTTGCTTCTGCGATTTGTTCAAGGGGTCGGGATGGGGGGCGAGTTCCCTATCATCGGAACATACCTCAACGAACTCAGTCCCCGGCGCTATCGCGAGCGCCTTGTGGGCCTGACTTCGGCGTTTTTCTCATATGCTTTCGCGCTGATCCCTCTGATCGGCCTTTTCCTCGTGCCCGTCCTCGGCTGGCGCGGCCTTTTCTGGTCCCTGATCATTCCGGTTGTTTTCGCCGTCTGGGCGCGGCGCGCCCTACCCGAGTCACCGATTTTCCTGGTCCGCAAAGGTCAAACCGAGGCCGCCGAGGCGGCATTGCGCGTCATTGAAGCGGGATCCGCGGAGGCCGGGAATGCCGCTGCCCGCGGCCTGGCGGCGGCGGCGCGCGACGGCTTGGGCGGGAAAGTAAAGTCAGGCCGGACACTGCTCCTCGTTGCTCTCTGGATTCTGAATTTCTTCTGCCAGTACGGTTTTGCGAGTTGGATTCCTACCGCTATCGTCCAGAAGAACCCCGACATTTCATCCGGCTATCTGCTGACCTCCATCCTGTTCACCGGCATGATCGCCGGTTATCTGCTCTCTTCCTTCTGGGCCTATAAATTGAGCGCAAAAATGTTCTTAACATTCGCGTTCCTCGAATTCGGGCTCTCCCTCATCCTGTTCGGTCTTTCCTCGAACATCGGTCCCATGGTCGTCTTCGGGTGGCTGGCCGCCGCCGGATACGGGTTCACCACCATCTCCACATACGCCTATACGCCCCTTCAGTTCGAAACGCGCGTGCGCGGCACCGGAATGGGCGTGGTAACGGGTGCGGGCCGTATTGGGGCTATCACAGGGCCGATGATTGTGGGCTGGCTGAATCCCGTTGGCGGGGTTGGCGCGTCGTTCATCGCATTCGGCGTCGCGGCGCTCCTGGCGGTTCCTATAATCCTGAGCCTTGAAAGACACTCACCCGCCGAGGATCAAGAGCGTGCGCCGCGCGCCGCCTGAATTTGGTCTCCCATGAGCCAGCGTATGCTTCTAGGAATGCTGACGCCTTCGTCCAATACGGTATTGGAGCCGATGTGTGCGGCCATGCTTGCCGGCCTGCCCGGGATGTCCGTGCATTTCTCCAGGTTCCGGGTCACGGACATCTCGCTGGACGTAGCGGCGCTGGACCAGTTCCGGATGCAACCGATGATCGACGCGGCATCGCTTCTCGCCGATGCCCGTGTTGATGCCATCTGCTGGAATGGAACGTCCGCAAGCTGGCTCGGTCTCGACCAGGACCGCGCGCTGTGCCGGGCAATTTCCGACGCCACCGGAATCGCCACCACGTCGTCGGTTCTCGCGCTCGCGGAGATATTCCGGAGTACCGGTGTCCGGCGCTTCGGCCTGGTTTCGCCTTACCTGGGATCCGTTCAGGAGCGGATCGTCCGGACCTTCCGGGAGGAAGGCTTTGACTGTGCAGCGGAGCGGCATCTGGAGATCAGGGACAATCGAGCTTTCGCGGATGTGACCGCGGATACGCTTAAAGAGATGGTTCGCGCTGTTGCCGGGGCCCGGCCGGATGCGATTACGATTCTCTGCACCAATCTGAATGGCGCTTCCCTGGTCGAAGGGCTGGAGGCCGAAACCGGTATTCCGGTCTATGACTCCGTCGCGACGGCGATATGGGGTGCGCTCCGTGCGGCGAAGGCGAACCCTGATATGATCAGGGGCTGGGGGCGGTTGTTTCGGGAGGTTTCATGAAAATTCTGCTGGCCAATCCCAATACGTCGCAGAGCGTCACGGATCGCATCGCCCAGGTGGCGCGGGCGGCGGCGTCACCTGGAACCGCGCTGGTCGCGGTGACCGGCAGTGCCGGCGTTCCGTATATCGCTACGCGCGCGGATGCCGCGGTCGCCGGCCGCACGACCCTGGAACTCATGGCGGAACATGCCGGCGGATGTGACGCGGCGATCGTCGCCGCCTTCGGAGATCCCGGGCTTGGCGGCGCACGGGAGCTGCTCTCGATCCCCGTCATCGGACTGGCGGAAGCGGCGATGCTCACAGCTTGTATGCTGGGCCGGCGCTTTTCCATCGTGACGTTTTCCGGGACCCTCGGTCCGTGGTACCGCGAATGCGTCGACTACAACGGCCTCGCGTCGAGGCTTGCGAGCATACGCTGTCTGGACGGGCCGTTTGACGACATCGCGAGCGTGCAGGACGAGAAAGAGGATCTGCTGGTCGATTTGTGCGCCCGCGCCGTTGACGATGACCAGGCCGAGGTCATCATCCTTGGCGGCGCGCCGCTTGCGGGGCTTTCTGCCCGTGTCGCCGGCCGCGTGCCGGTCCCCCTGGTCGACGGCGTGGCCGCGGCCGTCCGCCAAGCTGAAACCCTGGCGGCGCTTGCGCCGCGGAAGGCCTCCGTCGGGAGCTTCCGAAGACCCGCGGCGAAGTCCATCGTGGGTGTCTCAACGGCGCTGAAACGCCTTTTCGATCATACGAACTGAGGCTGGTTTACGAATCGGCGATCCAGCACCGCTTGGCCCCGGCAGGCCCCAATAGCCCCAGCCCTTGTCCCAACCTTGTTCCCGAACGCAGCGCGTAAAAGCTGTATTGCGTCCCGCGCGGAGTGCTTATTAATAAGCGGGGCCGAACGGGCTACGCGCATGTGAGGGGAACAGGCATGGCGGCGAAAAGATCCGGGTTTGCGGTAGGGCTATGGGCGTCGGCGCTGGTGTGTTTATGGCCGGCGTTCGGGGCCTTCGCCGCAAGCGCGACACCTGTGCCGGCCGTTCCCGCCGAAGTCCGCGAGCGCGCGCTGATGGCTGTTCCGGATGCCGCCGGGACGGGATTGTTCCAGACCCGCGCGATCGAGAGCCCCAGCGCCGCCACGCCGGAAAATGCGGACCGTCCGTTTCTCAGCCGCCGCATGGCGGCGGTCGATGCGCGCTATCTCGAAGCCATGATGGCGGCCGAGGATGTGCGGGTCGGCCCCGCGGGCGAGGTCAGCGCGGACGCGCAGGCGTTCATTCTCAACCTTACCCCGGACCTCTCGGTGCGTGTGGTCAAGCAGCAGGCCGCGCGCGATGAGCTGGGCAATACCGTCTGGACCGGCACGCCGGTGGGCGCCGCGGGCGCGGTGACGCTGGTGGTGCATGACGGCGCGGTGACCGGGCAGGTTCTGGTCGGCGCGCGGCAGTTCGGCATCATGCCGGCGGAGGCCGCGGTCCACGCCGTGGTCGAATATCGGCCGTCCGGCAAGCTGCGCCGTGACGACGTGGTGCGCCCCAAGCCGGGAACCACGCGACCGGGCGGCTCTTCCCCCAATCCTCCCACGCGCAAGCCCGCCGCGTCGACGCTTGAGCGGCCTGAGGCCACGCCCTCCATCAGCATCTACGTCGCCTATACGCCCGCCGCCTTGAAAGCGACCCCCGATATGCAAGGCGCCATCGGTCTGGCGCTCGCCGACCTGAGGACGACGCTGGCCAATTCGCAGGTCGCCGCGCAAGTGACGCTCGCGGGTTCGGCGCTGGTGAACTATGTGGAAGGCGCCGCCACGACCAGCGAAAACGTGCTGAACGACGCCACGATCGGCGCCGGCGATTTCGCGCGCATCCGCGGGCTGCAGAAAACCACCGGCGGCGATATCCTGTCGGTATGGAGTGTTTATAAGGACAATTGCGGCCTGGCCGGCGGGCTTTATCCGGACAACGCGCCGGGTGCAATCGACCTGGCCGAAGCGGCCTACTATCAGGTGAACACCATCGGCACCATCGCCGACTGTGGCGCCGATACCTTCACCCATGAAGTGGGCCATCTGCTGGGCGCCAACCACGAACGCTACATCATTCCCGACAGCATCCCGGGGCCGGCCGGCTACAATTACGGCTATGTCGACCTGGGCCGCTTCCGTGATGTCATGGCCTACGGCAACGAGTGCGACGACAAGAACCGCGCCTGCCCGTCCATCCAATACTTCAGCAATCCCAACGTCCTCTATCAGGGGCGCCCGGTGGGTGTCGCCGACGCCAGCGCCGCCGCGGCGGACAACGCCCGCAAGATCACCGAAGTCCTGCCTTATGCGGCCCAGGTGCATGCCAATTTCACGGTTCCCTCCGTCCCCGTGCTGACGGTCACCCGCGTCGGCAACGGTACGGTGACCAATACAGCCGGCAGCCTTTCCTGCGGCACGTCCTGCAGCGCCGCCATCGACTCCGGGACACGCGACACGCTGCGCGCCATCGCCGACGCGGGCTGGGAATTCAGCGGCTGGGGCGGCGCCTGCAGCGGCACCGCGGCGACCTGCGCGTTGACCGTCACAGCCAACACCGCCGTCACCGCGACCTTCACGCAGTCACGCACTGTGCAGGTCAGTTCGGTCTATTCATCGATCCAGCCCGCCTCGCAATCCTTCGTCCGGCTTTACAACACGAGCGCGGCGGCGGGAACGGCGACCATTTCCCTGGTGAACGCCGCGACCGGCGCCACCCTCGGCCGCTGGACCAGCCCGTCGATTGCCGCGGGCGTCGAACGTCAGTTCGCGATTCAGGAGATCGAGGCCGCCGCGACCCCGGCGATCACCACCAAGCCCCAGTTCTATACCGCCGTGATCGAATCGCAATTCGCCGGCTACGTTCAGCATGTCCTTTGGCACATCAGCGACAATACGCTGACGAACCTCACCACCTGCAGCTCGGGCTCACTGGCGGACCCCGCGCAGCTCATGGCTGTGCACTCGACATTGTTGGGGGCCGGCTACCCGAGTTCGGTGGTGGTCTATAACGCAGGCACACAGGCCGCCAAAGTCACGCTCGGTATCTACGACGCGCTGACGGGGACGCGGCTGGGCGGATTCCAGACCGACACCATCGCCGGCCGCAACGGACAGCGGATTTATACGGTGGCGGCGATCGAAGCGGGCGCCGGCATCACGCCCGGCGCCAATATGTTCCATTACGTCATCAAGCCGGAAACTGCATTTACCGGCCATATCGCCCACCTCATGCAGAACGTGAAGGTTGGGGTGGTCACCGACATGTCGACCGTATGTCCGCTGACGTCGGTGGCGGCGGTGGCGGCATCGTCGAATGTGAGGCTCGGCTCGATCTTTTCCTCGGCTCAGCCGGGCTCACAGTCCTTTCTGCGGGTGCTCAATACCGGAACCAATTTCGGCGTTGTGAACGTCACGCTCACCGATCCCGGCACGGGCAATACGCTCGCGGTCTGGAGCAGCGCGAATATTGCCGCTGGGGCCGGTATCCAGGTGCCGGTCACGACGCTCGAAGGCGCCGCGACCAGCGCATTCACCAAGCCTGACTTTTATACCCTCCAGGTCGCTGGCAACCTGCTCGCCGATGTCCAGCACGTGCTGTGGCACTCCAGCGACGGCACCCTGACCAACCTTACCACCTGCTACAGCGGCAGCCGGAACAATGCTTCGCGGTTGGGAGCGGTGCATGCCTCCGGTATCGGCGCCGCGGGCTATCCCAGTTCGATCATCGTCGCCAATACCGGCAAGGCGGCCAGTGCCGTGACGCTCGACATCGCCAATGCCGGCGACGGCAGCAAACTCAGTTCGTACCGCACGGCATCGATTCCCGCCGGCGGCCAGGCGATCCTGTCGATCAGCGCCATAGAAGCGGGCGCGACGCCGGCCATCGACCCGGCGGGCAAGAGCCACTACGTCGTGAAGATCGCCTCTGAATTCTCAGGCTATCTGCAGCATGTCGTGGACAATACGCGCGTCGGTGTGGTTACAGATATGACCACGACCTGCGGTTTGCAGCCGTAGGCACGGGCGATCTTGGTGCCCGGTTCCGGGAGCAGAAGCGAAGGCCTATGACGGGCGAGGGTGACAGGCTATCGCTCGGCGATCAGGCCTTCGCCAAGGTCATGGAGCGCCGCGTATTCCCGGCCGAGGCCGTGATTTTCAAGGAAGGTGATGCGGCCCGTGAAGCGTTCATCATCCTGCGGGGCGAGGTGGATATCGTCTCGGTCAACGCGGCCAAGCAGCGGGTGGTGTTGACCACGCTCCGCAAAGGACAGCTCTTCGGAGACCTCGCCCTGATGGCGGAATCGCGGCGCACGGCCAGCGCCATCGCCCGTACACCCTGCGAGGTCATGGCGCTTAGCCAGGAAGTTCTAAAAAAGAAACTGGAGGCGGCAGACCCCTTGCTGCGGTTTTGGGTGAGCTACCTGGGAGAACGCGTCATCGCCCTCTCGAAACGGGCGGCCTCTTAAGTTAGGCCCGGCGCGGCTGGGTCGAGCCGGCTAAATCAGCCCGCGCAGGCCGTCGTAGATCAGCTTCAGGCCGACGCCGGCCATGGTCAGGTAGATGATCTTGTAGAAACGCTCGACCGACACCCGGCGCACCAACCACACGCCGAGCCAGGTGGCGAAGGCCGCCAGCGGCAGCAGCACCAGGGACGTCGCCAGGTTTTCGCGGGTGAACAGGCCCAGCGCGAAGAACGCCGGGGTTTTGATCCAGTTGACGGCAGCGAAGAAGAATACGCCGGTACCGACGAACACATCGCGCGCCAGGCGCTGCGGCAGCACATACACCTGGAACGGCGGTGCGCCCGCGTTGGCGATCATGCTGACAAAGCCCGCAACCCCGCCCCAGAATACCCCCAGCACGGGATGGCCGCGCGTGGGCGCGATGTCGGTCTTGCGCAAATGCAGCAGGTGGCGCGCGGCGAAGGCCACGGCGATCGCGCCCACCGCCAATTCGATGGCCGCGTCGGAGACATAGGAGGCGAAGACATACCCGAGCGCGATGCCAATGGCGGCGCCGGGCACCATGATGGCGAGGTTCCGGCGGTCGAAAGTGTGGCGATAGAACCAGACGCTGATGGCGTCCTGCACG
The DNA here is from genome assembly GCA_947475365.1 of Fidelibacterota bacterium. Lineage (GTDB taxonomy): Bacteria > Pseudomonadota > Alphaproteobacteria > Rhodospirillales > Rhodospirillaceae > SHVO01. Next base: position 15,970 of record CANJOI010000028.1, read on the forward strand.
ATCAGCAGCGGCAGCATGATCGAGGCGGCGCGGATCGGCGACATCACCAGCGCCAGCAGCGGCATGGCCAGCACGCCAACACCGGCGAACCCGCCCTTGGCGAGGCCCACCAGGATCACCGCGGGGATCGCCGCGAGATAGAATATCGGATCGTCGATGGGCATGGAGCGAAGGACACGGCGGAAAGACGGGGTTTTCTACCGCATCCCGCCCTGAGCCGCCCGCCGCAATTCGGAAGCGGACCTTTGCCCCTGACGCGGGGCTAGGGCAGGCCGCGCTTCAGCTCCGCCGCGACCCGGGCAATGACGCCGGCCCAATCGGCGATCTTCTCTTGGCGGTAGAGCCTGGCGGTCGGATACCAGGGTGTGTCGCCGCAGTCTTCGCGCCAGCGCCAGTCGCCGATGTAGGAGAGCAGGATCCACACCGGCAGCGCCAGGGCGCCCGCGAGGTGAGCGACCGCGGTGTCCACGCTGATCACCAGGTCCATTTCGGCGGCAATGGCGGCGGTATCGGCGAAGTCGGTGATCTCGCCCCCGAAATCATGAACGGCGGGATTGGCGGCGAGCCAGGCAGAGTCCTCGCGGCGATAGTGCTGCTGCAGGCTTACCAGGGTGGCGCCGCAATCCAACAGCGGCGCAAGGGTTTCGGCGGGCATCGACCGGTGCAGTTCTCCCCAATGGCGCGCGCCCGCGATCCAGTTGAGGCCGATGCGCGGCCGGGGCAGGCCGGCCAGGCGCTCGCGCCAGGCCGCGGCCACATGCATCGGCGGCCGCAGATAAGGAACCGACGCCGGAATCGTTTCAGGACCGGTGCGGAAAGCCAGCGGCAGGCTCCCGAGCGGGCAGTGGAAATCAGTTTCCGGCAGTGCTTCGCCTTGGGTGCGGATTTCCGCGACACCCTGGAGACTCGCCATGAGCCGGGTGAGCTCGCGCGGCACCTCCAGCACCACCTTGGCGCCGCGCCCGGCCACCATAGGCACATAGCGGCAGAAGTGGATGCAATCGCCGAAGCCCTGCTCGCCGTGGAGCAGGATCGATTTGCCGGCAAGGTCTTCGGCGCCCAGCCACCGGGGGCTGGTGAACGCGCGCGCCATCTCCGGCTTCACCAGCCAGCGCGTCTCGTATTTCTCCCAGCCCTTGGGAAGGTCATTCATCCTGAGACGGCACAAGCTTTCCGCCCAATGCGCTTCGGGAAAATCCGGCGCAAGCGCCTGCGCGCGCTGGAAATGCGCGAGCGCCTCGGGGCAGCGGCCCAGGCGCACCAGGGCGTTGCCGCGATTGATCAAGGCCAGCGCATTGGCGGGGCTCAAAGCGACGGCGCGGTCATAGCTCGCGAGTGCTTCCGCCGGCCGGTCGAGCTGGAACAGGGCGGTGCCGCGATTGTTCCAGGCATCGGTAAAACCGGGCTTCAACGCCAGCGCGCGATCAGTGGCGGTGAGCGATTCTTCCAGGCGGTTGACAGCGAACAGCATCTTGCCCAGGCTCATCCAGGCGTCGGCGGAATGGGGCTCAAGCTTTAGGGTTTGTTCGTAATGCGCGATGGCTTCGTCGTGCCGTCCCGCTTTCTCACAGGCAAAACCCAGGTTGTAACATGTCTGCGGATTGTTGGGATCGAGCGCCGCCGCCTGCGTCAGGGCGTTAATGGCTTCGGGCACCTTTCCCTGGTAGGCGTAGACCAAGCCCAGGGCCGCGTGCAGTTTTGCATCGTCGGGCGTGATCGCCAGCGCGCGCCGGTAGCTCGCCGCGGCGGTCTCCAGGCGGCCCAGTTTTTCGAACGCGGCGCCGCGGGTGGCGTGATATGCCGCGACGTCATCGCGGATAGCGATCGCTTTGTCGGCCATGGCGACCGCGACGTCATAGCGGTCGCGCGCCAACCCGTTCAGCGCGAGGCCATGCCAGCTCTCGTGATGACGCTCATCCTCGGCAAGAATCCGGCGGTAGAGCTGGTCGCTGTCCGCGCGTTTGCCATCCGCGCGCGCGGCGGCGGCTTGCTCCAGAAGGCGGGGAATGTCTTCACTCACGCGCCGACCCTAGGGGATTATCCAAACCCGCGCCAAGGTCTATGTTTCCGTCAATGACCAACCGCGGAGGGACTCTCGGGCTAGGCCCGCCTCTTGAAGCGGGACGTTCTTAAGCCCGGCGCGCGCGTATGAAATAGGCGCCGGCCGTGACGCCCAATGCCAGGAGGCTGAGGAACAACTGGCTGGCCAGGGACGGCGTCAGCGCCATGGCGATCAGCACGCCGCCGATGGCCGCGATCGCCACGTAACTGGCCCAGGGGAACAGCCACATCTTCACCTGCAGGAGATCCGGGTTGGTCTGTTCGAGGCGGCGGCGGTTCTTGATCTGGGCGAAAGCAATGAACAGATAAATGAACAGCATCACCGCGCCCGAGGCGTTGATCAGGAAGGCAAACACCACCTGCGGCGAGATCACCGAGGCGATCACGCCCAGATACCCGAACGCGCAGCCGAGCAGGATGGCGCGCGCCGGCACGCGGTGCGCATTGAGTTTTACCAGCGCCTTGGGGGCATCGCCTTGCGAGGCCAGGGTGAACAGGGTGCGCGAGGTGACGTAGATGCCGGAGTTGAGGCAGGACAGGACGGCGGTAAGCACCAGGAAGTTCATCATCATGGCCGCGCCGGGAATGCCGACGACATTCAGGGCGGCCACGAACGGCGACTGGCCGGGCACGATCTTGTTCCACGGCACGATGCAGACGATCAGGAAGATGGACAGGAGATAGAACAAGGTGACACGCACCATCAGCTGCGTGGTCATGCGCGCCACCACCTTGCCGGGGTTTTCCGCTTCCGCCGCGGCGATGGTGGCGGCTTCCGCGCCGCTCAGGGAGAAGATCACCGTGGTGACGCCGGCAAAAACCGCGCCCCAGCCCAAGGGCGCGAAACCGCCGTGGGCGGTGACGTTGGCGAAGGCGCCGCCTTCAATCGGCGCGTTCGCCAGATAGGCGGCGCCGGTGAAGATGAAGGCGACGATCGCCGCCACCTTGATGGAGGCGAACCAGAATTCGAACTCGCCATAGGTGCGGGCGGACCAGAGGTTGGTGACGGTCATGGCCACCATGAGGCCCAGGCCCGATTGCCACACCGGGATGCCGGTCATGGGCTCCAGCACGCTGCCGGCGGCGATGGCCTCCACCGCGATCACCACCACCCAGTAGAACCAATAAAGCCAGCCGCTGACAAACCCGGCCCACCGGCCGAGGCCCATGCGCGCATATTCGGTGAATCCGCCGAGGCCCGGGTAGGCCACCGCCATTTCGCCCAGCATGCGCATGACCAGGAGGATCATGGCGCCCGCCAGGACGTAGCTGGCCAGGATGCCGGGGCCGATGGTGGCGATGCCGGCGCTGCTGCCGACAAACAGCCCCGCGCCAATGATGCCGCCCAGGGCGATCATGGCGATATGACGCGGCTTAAGAGATCGCGCCAACTCCGGCGTCAGCTCGACCGCAACGGCTTCAGACATGTCTTAACCCCCGGCTTGAACCTGTCCTGCCAGGATCACACAACAAACCTCCGGGAAACAACCGCCAGCAGGAGGCCGCCCTGCCGCTGCCGGGTCCATGGTGCGGAAGGGCGTCCTCCGCAAAGCAAAACGGCCCCCGGGAGGTCCCGGGGGCCGTTCGCTGGCTTAGCTCAGTTTCTTAGAACTTCAAGCTGACTTCGGCCCCGATGGTGCGCGGCGGGTTGAAGTTGCCGTAGGCGCCGATGGCGTTGTTGTTGGAGTTGTCGCGGCGATAGATGTGCTGTTCGTTGAACAGGTTGCGGGTCCAGAGCGAGAGCTTCATGGTCTGGCCGAGGCTGTTCAGCTCGATGCCGGCCAGCGCGATGCTGGCATTGACGATGGTGTTGGCTTCGGTCAGCACGTCTTGGGCGGCGAAGGTGCGCTGCCCGTCGGAGTAGTTGCCGTCGATATGGAAACGCAGCATCGCCGAGTCAGCCACCGGCACTTCATAGTCGAAGTAGGTCGAGAACGCATTCTTCGGCGTGAACAGGACGAACACATTGACTAACGGGTTGCCGGCCACGAGCGGGTTCGGCGTCGGCGGGATGTTGGTGTAGGTGTAGGCGTAAGAGGCGCCCAGCGTGGCGCCGACGAACGGCCGCGTCGTCAGTTCGACTTCCAAACCCCGGATCTTCGTGGTGCCCGGCGCATTGGCTGTGTCGACGGTGTTGAGGTTGAACGTCGGATTGGGCGTCGTCGTGCCAGGCAGGAACTGGTTAGTGTCGACCCGGGTAAAGTCGATCTG
>CANJOI010000029.1 GCA_947475365.1 Fidelibacterota bacterium
CTTGAACGTGGGATTAGCCCAATTGACGATGCGGTCGAACGTGGGATGTTCCGACGGCATAAGGTTGATAACCGGCTTATCCAAAAGTGCTGCTTCAAGGCCGGTGGTGCACCCGGTATGGACCACCAGCTCGGACGCCATGATCCAGGGATGCGGATTGGACCTCGGCACGATTGTGACGCGCGAGTTGCCTCCGTAGCGCTCGGTCCAGTACTCGACCGCCTCGCCGGGGTGCGGCCGGATGACGACGTTGCGGCTTGTCACCTCCTTCACCGTCCAGTCAAGCAAGGCCACCAGCGATTCGAAATTGTTCCGCTCCCAGGCCAGCAGCGCCTTGAATTCCTCCACACTGGCGGGATCGTCGCGATTGAACGCGCCGGTCACGGCCGCGATCTGAAGCACGCGGTTCACGTCGCGCCAGATGCTGTTGATTGATCCGAAATTGGTGTTGAACAGGATGAACGGACCGTGCGCATGCGCGATTTCGGCGGCTTCGGCGGCGAAGGACTCCCGCCCCGCAGGCGCAAGCAGATCGATCCGGGAATTGCCCGCTATCTCGACACGGTCCGCCATGGCGGGATACTGACGCGCGATAGCGCCCTTATGCGCCGGACTCTGCGCCAGGAACAGGTCGCAGTGTTCGACCGCGATCTGGCTGAAGGCCAGCAGGAAGCACTTGTCGTCGATGCACTGCAAAACCTCCTCGTCGGTCGCCGCCACAAGGTGGCCGTGCGCCCGGCAGTTGGGCATGTTCCTGGCCTGGATTTCGTTGACCGTCTTGAACAGCACGATTCCCGGCGGAAGCGCCGGCATATTGGGGAAAATCGCCCACTGCTGGCCCACGACCACCGATATCCCTGCTTTCAACAGGTGACTGGCGATCAGGAGGCGCGGCTCCAAATCGCGATGCTTGACCTCAACCGTCAGGTAGGCAATAGGTTCCATAGGCTTTCTAAAGGCTTCCCAGGCTGCCGGCACGCCGCATCGCTACGACTTAAGGGCTTGTCCTAAGCGAGCAGTTTGGCAATTGCAATTAGTTCATTTGCCGCGGAAAGCAATAGACCGTCTACGTTGGCCCTCCTTTCCGCCAGAGATTGAATCGCCCCTATGTTCGACAACTCCAGCATCCTGATCACCGGCGGCACCGGCTCGTTCGGCCACAAGTACACCGAGACCATCATCCGCCGTTATAAGCCGCGCAAAGTGATCATCTATTCGCGCGACGAACTCAAGCAGTCGCAGATGCAGGAGCACTTCAATCACGATTGCATGCGCTATTTCATCGGCGACGTGCGCGACCGCGAGCGGTTGACCATGGCGATGAAGGGCGTGGATTACGTCATCCACGCCGCCGCCCTGAAGCAGGTGCCGGCGGCCGAATACAACCCCATGGAATGCATCAAGACCAATGTGAACGGCGCGGAGAACGTCATTCATGCGGCGCTGGCGAACAATGTGCGGCGCGTGATCGCGCTGTCCACGGACAAAGCCGCCAATCCGATCAACCTCTACGGCGCAACCAAGCTGTGCTCCGACAAACTGTTCGTTGCCGCCAACAACCTCGTCGGCAACGACCTGCAGACCCGCTTCGCCGTCACCCGCTACGGCAATGTCGTCGGCTCGCGCGGGTCGGTCGTGCCGCTGTTCAAACGTCTGATCGAACAGGGCGCCGATCACTTGCCCGTCACCGACCCGCGCATGACAAGGTTCTGGATCACCCTTCAGGAGGGCGTCGATTTCGTGCTCGATAACTTCAGCCGCATGCGTGGCGGCGAGATTTTCGTGCCTAAGCTGCCGTCCATCCGCATTGCCGATCTCGCGACGGCCATGGCGCCGAAACTCCCCCAGCGGGTGGTCGGCATCCGCCCCGGCGAGAAGCTGCACGAAGTGATGTGCCCGGCGGACGACTCACACCTTACGCTGGAATTCACCAACCATTTCGTGATTCGCCCCTCGATCCTGTTCTTCGATGGCGGCAATCCCGATTTCGGCAAGGACGGCCTGGGCGATACCGGCGCCAATGTCGACGCCGGGTTCGAGTACAACTCCGGCACCAATCCGCGCTTCCTCTCCATCGACGAGATCGGCCTGTTCAACCAGCGAGCCGGCATTGGCTGACGCGGCCGGCAGCGCGAAACTCGCGCTCGGAACGGTCCAATGGGGCATGCGCTACGGCATCGCCGGGCGCGGCCAGCCTGACAGCAGCGAAGTAGGGGCAATCCTCGCCGCGGCCCGCGCCGCCGGCGTCTCGCTGCTCGACACAGCGTACGCGTACGGAAGCGCCGAGCAGGTCATCGGCGGGCTCCATACCGCCGCGGGCGATTTCGACATCGTCACCAAAACGCTGCCGGTCAGAGCGCCGGAGATCGGCGCCGGACAGTGCGCGGCCGTGGAGGCCGCCTTGGAGGAATCGCTCGCGCGCCTGGGCCGCGCGGCGGTCTACGCGGTTCTGGTGCACGACGCCGGCGACCTGCTCGCACCGGGCGGCGACCGGCTGTGGGAAATTCTGGAACGGTTCCGATCAGCCGGGAAAATCCGCCGCATCGGCGTATCGGTCTACAACCCGGATCAGTGCAGCGCCGTGGCCGCGGCGTTCCCCATCGAGATCGTGCAACTGCCGCTCAATATTTATGACCAGCGCTTCCTGATCTCTGGCGTCCTGGCAGCGCTCAAAGCGCGCGGTGTCGAGATCCATACGCGCAGCGCGTTTCTGCAGGGCTTGCTGCTGATGGCCCCGGCCGAACTGCCGCCGCACTTCGACCCCATCCGCGCTCACCACGCCCGGCTTGGCGCATTGTTCGCCGCGCAGGGCCAGAGCGCGCTGGCTGGTGCGCTGCGGTTTTGTCTCGACCAACCCTTGGTGGACCGGGTGGTCGTGGGCTGCGAGACCGCGGCGCAATTCGGTCAAATCCACGCCGCTGCCGCGGCGCCGGCCCCGGCCGTGCTATACTCGGATTTCGCCCTCTCAGACCCGGCCATCCTCGAGCCCTCGCGGTGGCCAAAATAAGTCCTTCCGGAAGCCTGCCCATGTCAGACCCCGTCCCCACGCCCGACGCGCTTGTGCAACAGGGTGTCGCCGCCTTTAACGCTGGTGATCCCGCCGGTGCGGAGAAATTTTTTCGCAGCGCCTTAGCCGCCGCACCCGGCGACCTGCGCGCCGTCCACGGCCTCGGCGTGATCCTGAGCCAGTCGGGACGCAAGGCCGAGGCCATCGGCTTCCTCGCGCCCTATGTGGAGAAAGGGGCGCTCCTCGAGTCCCTGGTGCTGCTGGGCGAACTGTATGACGAGACCGGCGACCTCGCCCGCGCGACGCTTTGCTTCAAGGCGGTCCTCGCGCAACACCCCAAACATTATGCGGCCGCGATGCGGCTTGCGGGCATCAAGGACAAGTCGGGCGACAAACCCGGCGCGCGCGAATGCTACCGCGCGGCGATGGAAGGATCGCCCGACGACATTGTCGCCGCCATCAAGTTCACCGGCGCCAATTGGACCAAGGACCCGGAAGGCGCGGTCGCCATCATGGAGCGGCTGCTGAACACCGTCGGCGCCAAAGATCTGGAAAAACGCGCGCAGATTCTCGAAACCTTGGTTCTGCAGAAGGAGTGGTGGGAACGGATGCGCCGCGGGCTGATGCCGTACCACGCCACCGATGTCAGCGAACTGTTCTACAAATACGCGTTAGACCTCGCCAAGGACTACGAGCAGACCAACATCAAGCGGTTGAACGGCCCGAACCCCAAGATGGCGCGACAGGCGCTTGGCTATGCGCGCTTCGTCCTTGGCGACCGTCTGGGCGCCGAACCCATGATGGCCCCGGCGCCCGGCGAGACGCCGCGCGGCAACGTCCTCGACAATGTGCGGTTTCAGCCTTCGTTTTATGACGAGCTACTGCGCGACCAGCTGCCTGAGATCACCGACACCCTGCCCGAGATGTTCCTGCTCACGCCGCTGGTTCACGATCCCGCCGGTGTGGTTTACCTCTCGTGCAACTATTTCTACTTCATAGCCTTCGCGGAGCCGATGCTGGTATCGCTGCGGGACAAGGCGCCCGGCACACCGGTTCACATCCACATCATGGACGCGACCAAGGAAGAGGCCGAAACCGCGGCGGCCTTCTGCGAACGCCTCAAACCCTTGCGGTTCGCCATCTCGGTCGAACGGCCGGGGCTTACCGCGAACGACATGGAATCGCGCTGCTACTATCACGCGGTCCGGTTCATCCGGTTCTATCAGCATCTGCTCGCCTACGAATGTCCGCTCTGGATGATGGACGTGGACGCGCTGTTCAACCGCGACCCGGCCGAGATGTTCGCGCAACTGGGAGGCAAGGACGCCGCCATGCGCGTCAGGCCTGGACGGTTCGAGCCTTGGAACCAGTTCAATGCTTGTATTGTCGGCGCCAGCACGCGCCCGGCGTCGCTGGAGTACTTCCGTCTGATCGCCGCATACATCGGGCGCTTTTACCGCGACAAGGCCCTGCGATGGGGTATCGATCAGCTGGCGATGTATGGCGTCTACGCCGACATGGCCGATCGCGGCCAGGCGCCGACCCTGGCGCTGCTGGGCGAGCGGGAAATCGACTATGACTACCGTGACGATGGTTTCGTCTGGTGCAACTCGGGCCTTGCCAAGTTCCGGCATCTGGCGCGCATCCAGAATCCGGCGTCACTGCCGACCGCGGACTTCGACGGCAATCGTTTCGTCGAAGTGTTCGAACGCACCTGGAAGGCGACCCAGGACATTCTCCACCACGCTTGACCGTTTCCGCCTGACGCAGAGTGCCACCCCATGATCCTTGCTGTCCTGCAAGCCCGCATGAGCTCCAGCCGGTTCCCCGGCAAGGTCCTGCGCCCCCTTCTCGGCGAGCCCATGCTGTTCCGGCAGATCGAGCGCGTCCGCCGCGCGGGCAGCATCGATGAACTTGTCGTCGCGACCAGCAGCGACGCCAGCGACCAGCCGCTCGCCGACGCCTGCGCCGCCCGCGGCATCACGGCAACCCGCGGCAGCCTGAATGACGTGCTCGAGCGTTTCCTGACAGCGGCACGGCCGTTCGCGCCGGAGGCGGTCGTGCGCTTGACCGGCGATTGCCCGCTCGCCGACCCCGCGGTGATCGACGCGGTCGTGGCGCGCGTCCGGGCGGGCGCCTGCGACTACGCCTCCAACGTGGAGCCGGCGACGTATCCTGACGGCCTCGACGTGGAAGTGGTGCGCATGAGCGCCCTGGAACGCGCCCACCGCGATGCGCGCCTGCCGTCCGAGCGCGAGCACGTCACGCCCTACGTGCGCAGCCACCCGGAGATCTTTCCGCGCGCCAATGTCGCGCACGCCGTGGACCTGTCCCATCTGCGTTGGACCGTGGACGAGCCCGCCGACCTCGCCTTCGTCGAGGAAATCTACCGCAGGCTTTACCCCGCCAACCCGGCGTTCGGCATGGCGGATATTCTGGAACTGCTGGACCGGGACCCCAAGCTCGCGGATATTAACGCCGGTTTCGAACGCAACGCCGGCATGGCCAAGTCCCTGGCGGAAGACCAGGACTTCATCCGCCGGACAGGAGACTAGCCGTGCCGCGCGCCGCCAAATCACGGGCCACCCCAAAACCGCCGGTCCTGGTGGTCGCAGCGCATCCGGACGACGAGGTCCTGGGCTGCGGCGGTTCCATGGCGCGCCTTGCCGAAGAAGGCGCCGCCGTCCACGTGCATTTTCTGGCGGACGGCGTGGGCGCGCGCGCCGCGGGCCCCGACGCCAAGGCGCTGAAAGCCCGGCGCGGCGCGGCGCTGAAGGCCTGCGATATCCTCGGGACCGCATCGGTAACCTTCGGTGATTTCCCCGACAACCGCCTCGACACCGCGCCGTTGCTCGACGTCATCAAGCAAGTCGAAGCGCGGATGGAGGCGGTGCGCCCCGGCCTCGTGCTCACCCATCATACCGGCGATCTCAATATCGACCATCGCCGGGTACATGACGCGGTGGTCACCGCCTGCCGCCCCTATCCTTCACAGAGCGTGCGGTCGCTGCTGTTTTTCGAGTTGCCCTCGAGCACCGAGTGGCAGACGCCCGGCTCAGGCGCGCCCTTCGCGCCCAACTGGTTCGTGGACATCTCCAAGACCCTTGAGCGCAAAATCGAGGCGCTCAAAGCCTATCGCATGGAACTGCGTCCCTGGCCGCATGCACGCTCGGTGGAGGCCATCACCCATCTCGCGCGCTGGCGTGGCGCCAGCGTCGGCGTCGACGCCGCGGAAGCGTTCCTCCTCGGCAGGACGATTATATGAAGGTCGCCTTCCGGGCCGATGCCTCGCTTTACATCGGATCCGGCCACATCGCCCGCTGCATGACCCTCGCCGGGGAATTGCGCCGCCGCGGCGCGGAGATCACCTTCGTTTCCCGCGCCCACCCTGGACATCAAATCGCCCTGCTCGAACGCGCGGGTTTCACCGCCGCGATCCTGTCCGGCGAAGGCCTGCAGCCGCCCCAGACCGAGGACTATGCCGCCTGGCGCGGCGTAAGCGAGGACCAGGACGCCCGGGAAACGCTCGCCGCCGTCGGCACTTGCGACTGGCTGGTGACGGATCACTATGGGCTGGGCACCACGTGGGAAGGCTTGGTCCGGTCCGGCGCCGCCAAGATAGCCGCCATCGACGACCTGAACCGCGCCCATGACGCCGATTTGGTCATCGACCAGAACCTGTCCGACCGCCCTGCGCGCTACGACCAAACACCAGCCTCGGCCAAAAAGCTGCTGGGGCCCGCCTTCGCGTTGCTCGGCGAGGAATACCGCGCCGTCACACGCGTGACCGTGCGCGATGATGTTGCACGCATCTGCGTGTTTTTCGGCGGCGCCGATCCCAAAGGCGCCGTGGTCGCCGCCGCTGAGGCGCTGTCCAGTCCACCCTTCGCGGGGGTTCATCTCGACGTCGTGGTGGGCGGCGCCAGTCCGCATCGCAGGACGCTGGAGGCATGGGCCGCGCGCCGTGGCCGGGCTGCCGTTCACGCCGGTCTTCCGGGACTGTCCACCCTCATGGCGACCGCGGATCTGGCGGTGGGCGGCGGCGGCATCGCCATGCTGGAACGCTGCTGTATTGGTCTGCCGCAAATCGTGCTGACCATCGCCGAAAATCAGGTCCCCGGCACGCGTGCGCTGGCGGCGCAGAACGCTGTCGTCCATCTGGGTCCCTTCGACACCGGCAAGGACCGCCTCGCCGAGGCTGTGGCGACGCTCGCCGCCGACGCGAACCGGCGCCGCGCCCTCTCCGACCTCGGACAATTGCTGGTGGATGGGTGGGGCTCGTCGCGCGTGGCGGAGCAGATCATGCCGACCCCCGCGAGCGCCCTGTCCCTGCGCCGCGCGCAGGAAAGCGATTCCCGCTTCTATTACACGCTGGTCAACGATCCCGACGTGCGGCGCAATTCGTTCGACAGCGCGCCGATCCCCTGGGATCAGCATCAAGGGTGGTTTTCGCGCCGCCTGGCCTCGGCCGACAGCCGGCTGTGGGTCTTGACGGCCGCAGGCTTGCCCGTCGGACAGGTGCGCCTTGATCGCCACGGGCTTGCCGGTGGGGGGGAGCGGGCCCATATCGACTATTCGCTGGACCCCCTGGTGCGCGGACGCGGGTGGGGCGCGGAACTCATCGCGCGGGGCCTCGGCGCCTTCTTCGCCGAGCATGACATGCCTGTCAGGGCCGAGGTGAAAAGCGCCAACCGCGCGTCCTGTGCTATATTCGAGAAACTGGGTTTCCGCACTGTCCAGCCAGAGCAAAACGATATGATCGCCTTCGAAATGGACCGGACGATGTTCGCCGCCCGGCACAACGCATGAACGCCTCATATGTCATCGCCAGCGGCCGCCCTTGGAACCGGGATCTCCCCGAGCGTCTGCGGTCGCGCCTGGGCTGCCGCGGCGACCACTTTATCCCCGTCGCCACACCCGCCGAGCTTACCCGCGGCGCCCTCGACCGGCTTACGACTCAAGGAACGCCACCGCGCTATGTCTTCTTTCCGCACTGGTCACATATCATCCCGGAAGACATTCATGGCGCCTTCGAGTGCGTCATTTTTCACATGACGGATCTGCCCTTCGGACGCGGCGGCAGCCCGCTCCAGAACCTGATCTCGCGCGGCATCACGCGCACCAAGATCAGCGCTCTGCGCTGCGAAAAGGGCCTCGACACCGGCCCCATCTATCTCAAACGCGACCTGTCGCTGGAGGGTTCGGCGGAGGAAATTTTCCTGCGGGCCGACCGGATCATCGAGGACATGATTGTGGAGATGATCGAGAAAGAACCGCAACCGCAGCCCCAGACCGGCGAACCCACCGTGTTCAAGCGCCGCACGCCGGAGATGAGCGACCTCAGGGACGCGGCCAGTCTGGATGACGCCTATGATCTCATCCGTATGCTGGATGCCGACGGCTATCCTCGCGCGTTCCTCGACGTCGGCCCGTTGCGGATCGAATTCTCCCGTGCCGCCCGCAAGGCCGGCGGCATTGCCGCCGACGCCAAGATCACCCTTAGAGAGAAGACCAAAGAATGAGTGCCCGTTCGTTCAAGATTGGTTCCCGCGACATCGGCGTCGATCACGCGCCGTTCATCATCGCGGAGATGTCGGGCAACCATAACCAGTCCCTGGACCGCGCGCTGGAGATCGTCGAGGCCGCCGCCAAGACCGGCGCCCATGCGCTCAAGCTTCAGACCTATACCGCCGACACCATGACCATCGACGCGCCCCAGGCCGAGTTTTCCATTCGCGACAAGAAGTCCCTGTGGAACGACGAGAAACTCTACGACCTCTACAAGAAGGCCTATACGCCGTGGGAGTGGCACGAACCCATCATGAAGCACGCCGCCAAGTTCGGCATGCTGTGCTTCTCGACGCCATTCGACGACACCGCCGTGGATTTCCTTGAGGACCTGAAAGTCCCCTGCCACAAGATCGCATCGTTCGAGAACACCGACCTCAACCTGATCCGCAAGGTGGCCAAGACCGGCAAGCCGATGATCATGTCTACCGGCATGGCGTCCATCGCTGAGTTGGATGAATCCGTGCGCGCCGCGCGCGAGGCGGGGGCGCGCGATATTGTCCTGTTGAAGTGCACCAGCACCTATCCGGCGACGCCGGAGAACACCAACCTGCGTACCATCCCTCACCTGCGCGACCTGTTCGGCTGCGAAGTGGGCCTCTCCGACCACACCATGGGCGTGGGGGCCTCGGTCGCCGCGGTGGCGTTCGGCGCCACCGTGATCGAAAAGCACTTCACCCTGCGCCGCGCCGACGGCGGGGTCGACAGCACATTCTCCATGGAGCCCGAGGAAATGGCGGCCCTGGTGGTGGAGACCGAGCGTGCCCGCCTCGCCCTGGGCGGGATCGCCTATGGCTGCACGGCGGCGGAACGGCCGTCGCTGCAGTTCCGACGCTCGATCTATGTGGTCAAGGACATCGCGGCGGGCGAGGTGCTCACCCGCGAGAACATCCGCTGCATCCGGCCGGGCCTGGGCCTGGCGCCCAAGCACTTCGACCTGGTACTCGGCCGCCCGGCCCGCAAAGCGGCGGTCCGCGGCACCCCGCTGAGCTGGGATCTGGTCTAGCCCCGCGGCCCTAAATGACCGGCGGAGCGGGGGAATCCGGCGCGCGCACCTCGAACAACAGGAAATTAATCCGCCTGCACGCGGATAACCCCCTAGAATAAAACCATAAAAGCATTGTCAGAGGCGTCCGGCGCGCCATATATCCTGACGGCTGCCCTTCAACACCGGCTTTTGTGAGTATCCTCGCATGCTCAAGCGCTGCGTCTCCTGCAATCTGCCCGAGACCTACGAAACCATTGAGTTCGACGCCAATGGCGTCTGCAACATCTGCCGGCAGAAGGAATTCAAGGACGGGGTCATCGACTGGTCCGCGCGCAAGGCCGACCTGGACAAACTGGTCGAGCAGTACCGCGGCAAGTACGACTATGACTGCATCGTGCCGTTCTCGGGCGGCAAGGACTCGACCTGGACCCTCTACTACCTGGTCAAGGAATTCGGCCTGAAGCCGCTGGTCGTCCAGTTCAACCACGGCTTCATGCGCGAGGGACTGCTCAAGAACAACGAGCGCACCTTCAAGCAGCTCGGCGTCGACGTGCTGTCGTTCACGCCCAATTGGAAGCTGGTCAAGCGCGTGATGCTGGAAGCGCTGATCCGCAAGGGCGATTTCTGCTGGCACTGCCACACCGGCATCTTCGCCTACCCGATGCATGTGGCGATCAAGTACCAGGTGCCGCTGGTGTTCTGGGGCGAGCCGTCGTCCGAATACACCAGCTACTACGACTACCGCGAGAATGAGATCGAGGAAGTGGACGAGACCCGCTTCAACCGTTTCGTCAACCTGGGCATCACCGCCGAGGACATGGCGGGTATGATCTCCGACGACTTCAAGTTCGATCCGCGCGATCTGACCCCGTTCTCCTATCCGTCCACCGCCGCCCTGAAGCGCCTTCGCTACCGCTCCGTCTGCCTGGGATCGTTCATTCCCTGGGACGTGAAGAAGCAGTTCGCGATCATCAACAAGGAACTGGGCTGGCAGGGCGATCAGGTCGAGGGCATGCCCTGGAACGAGTATCCTTACGAAAAGATCGAATGCCACATGCAGGGCATGCGCGATTACATCAAGTTCCTGAAGCGCGGCTACAGCCGCGTGACGCAGATGACCGCGCTCGACCTGCGCAACAACCGCATCTCCAAGGAAAAGGCGCTGGAGCTGATCGGCGAGTACGAAGGCCGCAAGCCGCCGTCCCTGCAGATCTTCCTGGAATACCTTGGCCTGAGCGAAGAGGAATTCAACGCCATCGTCGCCAAGACCGTGGTGCCGCCGTTCAAGCCCGACTACAACGCGCCCTACGCGCCCAAGACCCACGACTTCGATAAGTGGTATCGCGAATCGCCCCAAAACCAGGGCATCCAGCGCAAGGAAGCGGCCAAGGGCTGAGCCCGTGGCAGCCGATCGTCAGGACACATCCGGTAGGCATTGGCGGTAGGAACGGGCCGTGATCGGCATTCTCGACCTCGGCATGGGCAATTTGAGATCGTTGTCCAACGCCATCGACCACAACGGCTTCGACGTTCAGGTCACCGAGAGCCAGGCCGGGTTCGATGACTTCACCCATCTCATCATCCCCGGTGTCGGCCACTTCCGCGCCGCCATGGGGGCGGTGCTGGAGCGCCAGCTGCGTCCGCCCATCCAGGCCTTTGCCGCCTCCGGCCGCCCGGTGCTGGGCGTATGCCTGGGCATGCAGCTGCTCGCCGCCACCGGCACCGAGGGCGGAGAGATGGAAGGCCTCGGGCTGATCGACGGAACCGTGCGCAAGCTGGAGCTGGGACCGGACTTTCGCATCCCGCATGTTGGCTGGAATTCCCTGACCAAGACCAAGGACCACCCGGTCTACGAAGGCCTGAAACAGGACCGCGATTTCTATTTTGTGCATTCGTTCGCCATGCAATGCGACGACCGGGCCGATGTCCTGGGCGAAACCGATTACGGGGGTCCGGTCACGGCCGCGGTCAGCCACGCCAATGTCGTGGGTTTTCAATTCCATCCCGAAAAGAGCGAAGCCAGCGGCCTCAAGCTGCTGGAGAACTTCTGCCTGTGGGACGGCGTATGCTGAAGAAACGCATCATCCCCGTTCAGCTTTTGCTCGACGGGCGCCTGGTCAAGACAAACCGCTTTGGCGAGTACCGGGACGTCGGCGATCCGGTGAAAAGTTCGCGGGTCTATAGCGACCAGCGCGCCGATGAACTGGTCTTCCTCAACATCTCCCGTGACCAGCCCAATGTAAAACCCCTGGCGGACGTCATCGCGGCCGTGTCCAAGGTCGCCTTCATGCCGTTCGCGGTCGGCGGCGGCATCCGTTCCTTCGACGACGCCGCCTTCCTGATCAAGAACGGCGCCGACAAAGTCGTGCTGAATTCCATCGCCTATAAGGACAAGGACATCATCACCCGCATCTCCGAGCGTTTCGGCGCCCAGGCGGTGGTGGTCAGCATCGACGCCCGCCGCTCCTCCGGCGGCGGCTATGTGCTGAAGTCCGCCTGCGGCACGGTCACCGAGGACATCACGCTGGCCGGTCATATCAAGGCTTGCGAGGCGGCGGGGGCCGGGGAATTCTTCGTCCAGTCCATCGACCAGGACGGCACCATGGCCGGGTTTGACATTCCGCTGATCAAGGACGCCTGCCGCAATGCCACGGTGCCGGTGATCGGCTGCGGCGGTTCGGGCGACTACAACCACCTGCGGGATGCGTTCCTGGAAAGCGGCGTCAGCGCGCTGGCCTGCGGCAGTCTGTTCAATTTCTCCGACAGCAATCCGATCCGCGCCAAGGCGTTCCTCTCCAATTACGGCTTGCCGTTCAAGGTCGTGTGAAAATGAATAGCCCCGCGACCATTCCCATGACCGACGGCCGGGTGACCATCCGGCCGATCTCCCTGGATGACGTGACCCAGACCTATGTGAACTGGCTGCGCGACCCGGAGGTCAACCAGTACCTGGAAACCCGCCACACCGAGCAGAGCATGGCCAGCGTCGGCGATTTTGTGCGCGCCATGATTTCAAGCCCGGATCAGCACCTGTTCGCCATCTGCGTGGACGGCAAGCATGTGGGTAACATCAAGGTCGGGCCCATCAAGCACCCCCACCAGCTGGCGGACGTCAGCCTGTTCATCGGCGACCGCACCGCCTGGGGCAAAGGGGTTGCCTCGGCCGCCATCAAACTGATCAGCCGGTTCGCCATCCGGACCCTGGGCCTCAAGAAACTGAACGCCGGGGTATACGGCCCCAATACCGGCAGCGCCAAGGCGTTCCTCAACGCCGGCTACACGCAGGAAGGTCTGCGGCGGCGGCATTTCAAATGCGGATCGGATATGGTTGACTCCTTCGAATTTGGGCTGTGCGCGGAAGATCTCGACAAAGAAGGCAACGAACGATGAGTAAGCTCGCGATCCTCGGCGGCCCGAAGACGGTGGAAAGCACGCCGCGCAAGTACCGCTCCATGGGCGCCGCGGAAAAACAGGCGGTCGCGGAGGTCATGGACAGCGATTGCCTGTCGGGCTTTTACGGCAGCTGGGGCGACGAGTTTTTGGGCGGACCGCGCGTCAAGGCGTTCGAGGACGCCTGGGCCAAGCGCTTCGGCGCGCGCCATGCGGTGTCGATGAATTCCGCCACCTCCGGCCTGGTCGCCGCCATGGGCGCCATGGGCCTCGGGCCTGGCGACGAAGTCATCGTGCCGCCCTACACCATGTCCGCCACCGCCATGGCGCCGCTGGCCTACGGCGGCATCCCGGTGTTCGCCGATATCGAGGACGAGACCTTCTGCCTCGATGTGGAGGCGGTGAAGGCCGCCATCGGCCCGCGCACCAGGGCCATCATCGCGGTCAACCTTTTCGGACATCCCGCCCGCCTGCACGCGCTGCGCGCCCTCGCCGATGCGCGCGGCCTGATCCTGGTGGAGGACAACGCCCAGGCGATCCTCGCCCAGGAAGACGGCAAATACACCGGCTGCATCGGCCATATCGGCGTGTTCAGCCTCAACTACCACAAGCATATCCACACCGGCGAAGGCGGCGTCTGCCTGACCGAGGACGATGACCTCGCGCTCCGCCTGCAGATGATCCGTAATCACGCCGAGAACGTGGTCGAGCCCTTGAAACTCGACAACATCGCGTCGTTGGTCGGATTCAACTACCGCCTCGGCGAGCTGGCGGCCGCCATCGGCACCGTGCAGTTGGCCAATGCGGATACGCATATCAGCCGCAGGATCGCGATTGCCGAGCGGTTGTCCGCGGGCCTCAAGGATCTCGAAGGCATAACGGTGCCGGCGGTGCGCGAAGGGTGCACGCACGCCTACTATGTGTGGTCCGCGCGCTATGAGGAAAAGGTGGCCGGTGTTTCACGTGAGACATTCAGCAAGGCGCTCGACGCCGAAGGATTTCCCCATTTCACAGGGTATGTGCGCCCGCTCTACCGCCTTCCTGTGTTTCAACGCCGCATCGGCTTCGGCAACTCTGGCTTTCCCTTTACCTTGACCAACCGGCGCTACGAGGGCGATCTGTGCCCCGTGGCTGAACGGCTCTATCGCTCCGAATTGCTGTGCTTCGAGACCTGCATGTACGACCTGACCGATGCCGAACTCGACCAGTTCATCGCCGCGGTGCGCAAGGTGCACGCCGGGCGCGCCGAACTTACGCCCACTGACTTAAGCAGGGTCTAATCCTTTGCCCCGGGTGGTCGCCAGCATCGAAGCGCGCATGGGCTCCTCCCGGCTCCCGGGCAAGGTGCTCATGGACATCAACGGCCGTCCATCGCTGTCACGCCTGGTCGAGCGCTTGCGGGCCTGCAAGAAACTCGACGACATCGTGGTCGCCACCTCCACCGATCCGCGCGACGACGCCATCGTCGCCTGGGCCCGGAGCGAAAACGTGGCGGTGTTCCGCGGCAGCGAGGACGACGTCCTGCAGCGGGTGGTGGACGCGCAGAAGTTCATGAAATCAGACATCGTGGTCGAAGTGACCGGCGACTGCCCGCTGCTGTGCCCGGATGTCATCGATATGGGTGTCTCGACCTTCTTCGCCAACGACGCGGACGTGGTGACCAACGCGCGTGTGCCGTCTTACCCCATGGGCGCCGACCTGCAGGTGTTCCGTACCGACGCGCTGGCCTGGGTCGCCGCCAACATTCAGGACCCGCCGGTGCGCGAGCATGTCTCGTTGTATTTCTACGAACAGCCGGAAAAATATCGGGTCATCCACCTGACTGCGCCGCCCCAATGGGAAGGCCCGCGCATCCGGTTGCAGCTTGATTACGCCGAAGACCTGCGCTTCATCCGCGAGGTTTTCGCCCGCCTGGAGCCCGCGCACGGCGGTGTCTTCGGCCTTGACCGCATCATGGACCTGTTGCGCGCGCATCCCGAACTGACCGCCATCAATATCGATTGCGAAGAGAAGGCCGTGCGATGACGCCGTACCGGACGTGCATCGCCGGGTTCGGCAAGATCGCCGCCGGTTACGCCGCCGACCCGGTGATGGCGCGCCATTACCGCTACACCACCCACAGCCAGGTCTTGCTCGCCCATCCGCGGTTCGCGTGGACCGCCGCCGTCGATCCCGCGCCCGACGCGCGCGCGTCAGCCACGGGGATGAGCCCCGGGATTGAGACCGCCGCCACGGCCACGGACCTGAAGGCCGGGCGTAACGCCGAGATCCTGGTGCTCGCCACACCGCCGGGCCCCGCGCGGTTAGACATCCTTGCAGCATTCCCGAAGCTCAAGGCTGTGATGGTGGAAAAACCCTTGGGCCGCACGCTTGACGAAGCCCGCGCCTTCCTGGACGCCTGCGCCGCGCGCAACGTCCTCGTGCAGGTGGCGTTGTGGCGCCGCGCCGATCCGACGTTCCGCGCGCTGGCCGGCGGCGGCCTTAGGCAACGTATCGGCGCGCTCCAGACCGGCCATGCGGTCTATGGGAACGGGCTGCACAATAACGGCCTGCATATGGTGGACATGATCCGCATGCTGTGCGGCGAAATCGCCGCCGTGCAAGCCATCGGCCCCGCCACCGCGCCGGAGGGCCTGCCGCTTCCCTGCGATATCCAGGTGGATGCGGCCCTGACCTTGGCCAACGGCCGCAATGTCTTCCTGTCGGCCTTGGATTTCACGGCTTACCGCGAGGTGGGCCTGGACCTGTGGGGCACCGAAGGCCGCCTCGCGTTCTTGCAGGAGGGCCTCACCGTTTCCCATTTTCCCCGCGGCCCCAACCGCGCCATGAGCGGCGAACGCGAGGTCGCCTCCGACACCGCCCAGCCCCTGACCTCCACGGTTGGCGAGGCCTTCTGGCATCTGTACGACGACCTCGCCGCGGCGCTCGATACCGGCGCGCCGCTTGGCAGTCCGGGCGCCTCGGCCTTGGCAAGCGAGCGCGTCATTGAAGAGATCGTGCAGTCCGCCCGCACTGGCGTCCCCCGGACGCTCGCATGACCGATGTCCTGATGTTCATCGAGGATCCCGGGGTCGCCAACTTCATGGTCCCGGTGATCCCCGCCTTGCAAAAGCTGGGGCTTTCGGTGGCCCTGCGGGTGGCTGGCGCCGCGGTGGAATACATTGGCCAGAGCAGCGCCGTCCGCGGGTGGCCGCCTGAAGGCGATGCGCGCGCGGTGCTGGAGGCGGTGGCGCCGCGCCTGGTGTTCACCGGCACCAGCGAGAACCGAAACTCCCTGGGCCTGGCGCTGATTTCGGAAGGCCGTGCGCGGGGCTTGCCCACGGTCGCGGCCGTGGACGCGCCTTCCAACGCCACCGAAAGATTCCGCGGCTTCAGCGGCGCGCCGCTGGCCTTCGCACCGGACCACATCCTGGTTCCGGACGACAATACCGCCGGCGCTTTAGGCGCCCTGGCGCGCGCCGTCGGCGTGACCATCTGCGGCCATCCGCATTACGACAGCGTGCTTGAACACCTATCCGAATTGCAGCGGGAAGGCCGCGATCATGTACGGGCGCGCGCGATCAAAGGCCGCCCGCAAGCGCCGGTCATCGTATTCGCCGCGGAAATCTCCACCGGCATGGTGCCCGCGCTGTATCAAAGGTCGGACGACTACTCGCTGCACGGCTCCGGGCATCATCACGGGCGAACGGAAGTCGTGATCGAGGAGTTCATGGAGGCCATCGCGGGCATCACGCCGCGCCCGCATACGGTCCTGCGCCTCCATCCCAAGAACACGCGCGAGGAGCTCGCGCATCTGCTCGACGGCTTCGATGAGGTCAGCCAGGGCGGCCCGGGTATCGATATTGTGTTCGCCGCCGACGCGGTCTGCGGCATGACGTCGGTGCTTCTGGCCGAAGCGGCCCTCGCGGGACGGCCTGTCCTCGCGATTATCCCACGCAGCGAGGAGCGCGTCTGGCTGCCGCAGCTGATTCAACGTGACATCACGGTGGCGGAAACCCGCCCCGCGCTTCACGACGGCCTTGCCCGGATTCTCAAGGGTGAAGGCGTCCTGCCGCTCAACGTCCATGGCGGCGCGGCCGAACGCGCCGCCGCCGCCATCAGACTGCTTCTCTGACTTTCTAGGTCAGGCGCTGGAAGCCGCCATGGGCGGTCGGGCCGCGCATGAGCTTTTCCACCGTGTCGGTCTTGAGCGCATGCGCGAGGATCCCGAACGCGTCGGCGCAGGCGGCGATATAGCCGTCCACGTGGGCGTCGGTATGGGCATACATGGCGTAGAACGCGTCCTTGGCGAGATAGCCCCGGTCCAACATCAGCTGCGTGAACAAGGTCCGCAGCTGGCGCGGATTGGGCGCCTTGAACTCCACATGACCGAGGGGCGCGATTCCGGAGGTCTCCACCGCGAGGCCGGCGGACTTTCCCGCCTCCCGCCAGCCGGCAAGCACGCGCTCACCGATGCGCACCAGATGGGCGCCGACGTTCTTGTCGCGATGCTTGGTCACGGCCGTCACACCCGCGGTGGGCCCGATGCGTTCGGTCCAGGCGGTCGAGCTGATGAAGGTGTCCTGGGCGGCCGACATGTACTCGCCGCGGCCGATAATCGCCGACACCGGATAGCCGTTGCCGAGCGCCTTGGCGAACACCGCGATGTCGGGATGGACGCCGAGGGTCATGTGGATGCCGCCGGCGTTGAGCCGGAAACCGGCGGTGATCTCGTCGAACAGCAGAATTGCGCCGGACTCGCTGGCGATTTGGCGCACACCTTCGAGGAACCCCGGCGCCGGCATATTGCGCACCGGCTCCATCACGATCGCCGCGAGGTTCGCCCCGTGTTCCTTGACGATCTTCTTGAGCGCTTCGAGGTCGTTGAACTGGAAAGGATGCATCAACCCCTTCAGCCCGCGCGGCACGCCCTTGGGCGCAAGGCCCGTCAAGAGATGGCCATCGAGCGCGCTGTCGTCGGCCAGGTTCGCGGACAGGTACCAGTCGTGCCAGCCGTGGTAGCCGCAGAAAGCGATCATCTGGCGGCCGGTGGCCGCGCGGGCGATCCGCACCGCGATCGCCATGGCCTCGCCCCCGGAGCGGCTGAAACGCACCATCTGCGCCCAGGGATGCTGCTCGACCAGAAGTTCCGCGAGCCGCACTTCTTCCGGGGCGTTGAGGGTGGTCATACTGCCGTTGTCGATCACGTTCTTCACGGCGGCATCGACATCGGGATCGGCATAGCCCAGCACCGTGGCGCCAATGCCGCAGAGCGACATGTCGACGAACTGATTGCCGTCGAGGTCTGTCACGGTCGCGCCTTTGGCGCTGGTGTAGTAGGCCGGCCACTGGCCGGGCGCGAACATCTCAGGCCGCTTGGACAGAAGCTGCGTTCCGCCGGGAATGAGACGCCGCGCCTTTTCATAGAGCGCCTGGCTCTTGGCGGTGTTCACCGGCGTTGGTTCGTTGGACAGCGGTTGCGGCTTGCTCATAGAGAAACTGGCCCTGCTCGAAGGAAAATGATCGGCGCTGTTATAACAGGCCCGCCGTGTTTGCGCGGCACCGTTCAGCCGGGCGGGGTCCGGTTTAACAAGAAATAATCTGCGAGGCTGCGCGCCATCAGAGCATGAGCCTTGGCGTTGGGGTGCGGGTCGGGAACCGTGACCCACAGGCTTGGCGGCGGCTCCGCCGCCACCGCCGGCAGGAAATCCAGGTATTCGAGCCCCTCGGCCTTCGCCAGCGCCGCCACATCCGCGCTGACCTGGGTGAACGGATACGGCGCCAGTTCATGCAGCTCCGGGATATTGGTCACCACCAGGCGAATGCCGTGTTCGCGGCAATAGGCCGCAAGCCGCTTGATGCCACCTTGCGCCGCGCGCCAGCCCGGCTGATCCGCCCGGTAGAGATCGGCGTAGTAGGTCTTCCATTCCGGCCCGCCCAGGAGCTTTCTTTTGAAAATATCCCAGGCGCCGCCGGTCACAGCGTAGGCGTAGAAGCGCTTCGCGTACCACGGCACCGGCGTGTAGGTGGGCGTGGGCTCGGCATCGTTGATGAAGTAGTTGAGCACCACGATGTCGGGTTTGAGCGCGGCGCCCGCACCCAAAAAGTAGGCGACCTCCATGGCGGTGTTGTAATTGCCCACGCCGGTGTTGATCACCTCCACCGGCCCGAAACCGCCTTCGGTCAGATCGTGCTCCAACGCCACCGACATGGTCTTGTCCTGGGCCACACCCCAGCCGAAGACGATGGAATCGCCCAACATCATGATGCGGGTCGTGCCGGCGGGCTTTTCCACCGCGAGTTCGCGATTGCGCAGACCCAGGCCATTGATGGTGACGTCATGCCCCATGAGATGCGCCGCGGTTCCCGGCGTATGTTCATGGCCGATGGCGGGATCGGCCGCGATGCGCTTGATGGCGGTCGCGTACTTCCACATCTCAATGTCGTACTGCAGGCCGGTATCAGCAACGGTGCGGCAGGCGACTTCGAACATGCCGGCCATCACCAGGACGGTCACAGCGAACAACGCGATATTGGCCAGGAACTTCTTCACGGAGCGGAATCCACTTTCGGCAAAACCTCGTTCTCCAGCCAATCACCGATGCATTGGGTGAAATAGGCGTGGAGTTGGGCGTTGGGATGACCATTGGCGGCGATATACATGCCCTTGGGATCAGCGCGGCCGGGACCGCTGCAATCCACATGCGGAAAGGCCGCATCCTGGAACAGCGCCTGGGCCGCGCCGCCGCGATCCTCAAGGATCGCCACGGCAAATATGGCGCCGTTGGTTTTTGCCAAAGCGGCGAGCCGCGCGATCACCTCGTGTGTCACTGCCACCGCTTGATTCTTGGTGTTATAGGCAAACGACTGGAGCCAGACGTTGTGCAGCAGCGTCAGCGCGGCGGAATGGGTTTCCAGCGGCCAAAAGCCGATGCTGCGATAGGGATGGAATACGAGTGCGC
>CANJOI010000030.1 GCA_947475365.1 Fidelibacterota bacterium
CTGCTTTTCGGTCTCGAGATCGCGGAACGCCTGGCCGTGGACGCCGCCCTTGGTGGGCAGCGTGTCGAGATAGCGCGCGGAGGCGAGCTTCACGGTCTTCAGGGTTTGCTCCGCCGACGTGCCGCCGATGACGATGGCCAGGTGGTAGGGCGGGCAGGCGGAGGTGCCGATATGCTTGATCTCCTCTTCCAGGAATTTCTTGAGCCCGGCGGGGTTGAGCACCGCCTTGGTCTTCTGGAACAGGAAGCTCTTGTTAGCCGAGCCGCCGCCCTTGGCCATGAACATGAACTTATAAGCGCTTCCTTGCGTGGCGAACAAATCGATCTGGGCCGGCAGGTTGTTGCCGGTGTTCTTCTCCTCGAACAGCGAGGTCGGTGACATCTGCGAGTAGCGCAGGTTGAGCTTGGTATAGGCCTCGGCGACGCCGGCGGTCAGCGCCACGGCGTCGTCGCCGTCGACCCACACATTCTGGCCCTTCTTGCCCATAATGATGGCGGTGCCGGTGTCTTGGCACATGGGCAGCACGCCGCCCGCGGCGATATTGGCGTTCTTCAGAAGCTCCAGCGCCACGAAGCGGTCGTTGGGGGACGCCTCAGGGTCGTCGACGATCGACCGCAGCTGGGCGAGATGGCTGGGGCGCAGGAGATGCGAGATGTCGCGGATCGCCTCGGCGGTCAGGCGGGTGAGCACCTGGGGCTCGATGACCAAAATTTCCTGACCACGGAATTTCTCGACGCTGACGCCGCCCCCACTTGAACCAGAAAAGTCCAGCTTGCGGTAGACTGTGGTCTCGTCATGACCCAGGGGGAAGATCTCGGCAAAAGCTGCATCGAGCATCGGTCAAGTCCTGCATTGATAAAATGAAACGGGCATATGGCCCGGGCTCTACATCTACTTTTTGCGGAACGCGTCGAGCGTGACGACCTTGCCGGGAGCCTCATTGGCTTCGGTGGCGCCGGTGGCCGGTCCCTTGGACTTGGGGGAGGCAGGCGGCACCGCGCCCGCGGTCTTGAGACGCTGCGTTACCTTGGCGGAATCGATGGCGCCGATGTCCTCGACCGGCGGATCGCCGGCATCATCGTCCTCGTCGTCGTCCGCGGCGTCGCCCTGCTCATCGAACTCCACGTGGAATTGCAGGCCGAACTTGGCGTGCGGATCGGCGAAGGCGGTGACGGCGGCGAACGGCACCGACAGGTGCTGGCTGACGCCCGAGAACGACAGCGTGATCTCGAAATGCTCGTCCAGCACCTTCAGGTCCCAGAACTGGTGCTGCAGCACGATGGTCATCTCATTGGGATGCAGCGCGCGCAGGGAGCCCGCGATCTCCACGTCCGGATGGGTGGTGTCGAAGGTGATATAAAAATGATGGGCGCCGGGCAGGCCCTGCGCTTGGGTGATTTCCAGGGCCTGGCGCAGCACGCCGCGCAGGGCGTCCTCCACCATCCGCTCATAACTTAAGGATGTAATTGCCATTGGCGGCATTTTCCCCGGCCCTGAGCGCCGGTTCAATCCATAAAAGAAATTTGATTTCACTGGGGCTGGCAGGCGGAATGTGGGGGGCTTCTGTTGCCCGGTGCCCCCCGAACCGCGCTTTGGACGTATTTACCTAGCTACCGTTAGGCAGCGAGGCGGACGTCCTCAACGAGTGCAACGTTGTCGTTGGCACTTTTAGATATGGCCCGATAACGGCGGAACCATGCCGGGAACAGCTACCGTCTTTACTGCACACGTCGAGCCTGTTTCGCCCCCATAAAAGAATGGTGGAGGCGCCGGGTACTGCCCCCGGGTCCGTTATGCCTATGCCACAGCAGGTTTAGCGCCATAGCCGCTTGCGCGGCGTCCTTAATATAGGCGCGGCGCCCCGGTTTGACCATGCCCCCACCCGCGCCAATCTGAGATCAACATGGGTGGAAGGACGCGAGGCCTGGGGATATAACGGAGCCATGCAGCAATATCTTGATCTCCTGGAGCGTGTATTACGCACCGGCGTGCGCAAGTCCGACCGCACCGGCACCGGCACCTACAGCGTGTTCGGCCACCAGATGCGCTTCGACCTGGCCGAGGGCTTTCCGGTGATCACCACCAAGAAGTTGCACCTCAAATCCATCATCCATGAACTTCTCTGGTTCCTGCAGGGCGACACCAATATCCGCTACCTGAAGGACCATGGCGTCTCCATCTGGGACGCCTGGGCCGACGAGAACGGCGACCTCGGCCCGGTTTACGGCTCCCAGTGGCGGTCATGGCCGGCGCCCGACGGGCGCAAGATCGACCAGATCGCCGGGGTGGTGAACAGCCTCCTCACCAATCCCGACAGCCGCCGCCATATCGTCAGCGCCTGGAATCCGGCGGACGTGGACGACATGGCGCTGCCGCCATGCCACTGTTTGTTCCAGTTCTATGTCGCGGAGGGCAAGCTCTCCTGCCAGCTGTATCAGCGCAGCGCCGACATCTTCCTGGGCGTGCCCTTCAACATCGCGTCCTACGCGCTGCTGACCCTGATGATGGCGCAGGTCACCGGCCTGAAGCCGGGCGAGTTCGTGCACACCTTCGGCGATGCGCATCTTTATACGAATCACGTCGAACAGGCGCAGATTCAGCTTACCCGCGCGCCGCGGCCGCTGCCGGTGATGAAGCTGAACCCGGCGATCGGCGACATCTTCGGCTTCCGCTACGAGGACTTCACCCTTGAGGGCTACAACCCGCACCCGCATATCGCCGGCAAGGTGGCGGTCTGATCCTCGCCGGGCCTGAAAAGCAAAACGCTGCCCGGTTGCCCGGGCAGCGTTTTTAGTCCGGAAGAAGAAGCTGTGATTACTTCTTCTTGTTCTTCGACTGATAGGCGTCGATCACGACGTTGAAGGCTTCGTCGATGGCCTTGTATTCCTTGACGACGCATTCGTTGAACTTCTGGAAGTCCTTCTGATAGGCGTCGTATTCCTTCACAGCGGCGTCGATTTCCTTGCTGGTGAGCTTGGCGCCGTCGGCCGGGATCGCCGGGGCCTTGGGCTGCGCCGGGCATTCGGCCAGAGCCACGCCGCTCACGCCGCCAACCAGGATCGCAGCGAGGGCCGCGGTGCGAAGTGTTTTAGTCATGTCTTTCTCCCTGAGATCGATTTCAAAACTGGTGCCCGTACCGGGGCTTCGGGCGACAGGAGCGCTCTCGCGGCGCCCGCCGGGGCTTGGGGCCCGATCGGCGGAGAACATCAGTGTAACATGCGATTTTCGCGCACGTCAGGTCATTTCCGCAACCTTTACAATGGGTCCTCCCGCTGTTTCAAGTGCCGGCGGATGGGTTAGTAAGCATCTTTATGGCTGAGGAAAAGGGCGCGGGTATGGCGGAAATGGGCGTGGCGCTGATCCTGGCGGCCACTGACGCGGGTGTGATCGGCGCCAATGGTGCACTGCCGTGGCATATCCCGGCCGACCTCGCGCACTTCAAGCGCCTGACCCTGGGCAAGCCGGTGATCATGGGCCGCAAGACCTATCAATCCATCGGCAAGCCGCTGCCGCGCAGGCTCAATATCGTTGTTACACGCGACCAGGGGTGGACGGCGGCCGGCGTGACGGTGGCGCATACGCTGCCGGAAGCTTTCGCCGTCGCCTATGAGGATGCGCTGCGCACCGGCGCGGGCGAAGTGATGGTGATCGGCGGCGCCGACATCTTCGCCGCCGCGCTGCCGCAGGCCACGCGCATCTATCTCACGGAAGTCCACCACCCTTATCCGGGCGACGTGGTGTTCGACCTGGCGCGCGCGGGATGGCGGGAAACCAGCCGCGAAGATGTGCCCGCGGCTGAAGGCGCGCCTGCTTATAGCTACGTCACCCTTGAGCGGCTTTAGGGGCTGAGGCGCCAGGCGCCACGTTATCGACCTTGATCACTTCTAGGGGCGCCGCCCATGGAAATGGTGGGCGCCCGCCGTTTGCCGGCCGAGAGGGTTTCCCACAGGCGGCTTGCGATATTCATAAACGAGCGCGCGTGCGCGCTCTCGGGCTCGCTCGCCACGATCGGCGTACCCGCATCCGACGTCATGCGGATTTTCAATTCCAGCGGAATCTCGCCCAGGAACGGCACACCCATCTCGGCCGCGGCGCGCTGTGCTCCGCCGTGAGCGAAGATCTCGTCGCGGTGCCCGCAGTTGGGGCAGAGGTAGTAGCTCATGTTCTCGATCAGCCCGAGGATCGGCACTTCGACCTTGCGGAACATGTTGAGGCCTTTGCGCGCGTCCAAGAGCGCGATGTCCTGCGGTGTGGAGACAATCACCGCACCGGCGAGCGGAACCCGCTGCGACATGGTGAGCTGCGTGTCGCCGGTGCCGGGCGGCATGTCGACCACCATCACGTCGATGTCGCCCCAGGCCACGTCACGCAGCATCTGCTCCAGGGCGCCCATCACCATGGGGCCGCGCCAGACGATCGGATTGTCCTCGGCGATCATGAAGCCGATGGACATGACCTTCACGCCGTGCGCTTCCAGCGGATAGACCTTGCCGCCGTCTGATTTTGGCTTTTGTCCCGACAGACCGAACAGGCGCGGCACCGAAGGGCCGTAAACGTCGGCGTCGAAAATCGCCACCTTCAAACCTTGGCGCGCGAACGCCACCGCGAGGTTGGCCGCGGTGGTCGACTTGCCGACGCCGCCCTTGCCGGACGCCACCGCGACGATATGCGCGACAGTCGGCAGTTCCATCCGTTCGCGGCGCGCTGGCTGCGCCGGCGGCTTCTCGGCTTCGGCGGTCAGCACCGCGGTGACAGCCGCCACGCCCGGCAGCGCGCGGACGGCCGCCTCGGCGGCGGCGCGCACCGGCTCCAATTCACGGCCCAGCCGCGCCGGCACCTCCAGGGTGAAGGTGACGTGGCCGTCTTTGATGGCGAGGCCCTTCACCCAGCCGCGGGTCACAACATCCAGCCCGCCGGTGCCGGAATCCACCTTGCGCAGGGCTTCGGTGACTTGCGCGGGCGATAACGGTGCCATAGGTAACTCCATTGTGACGGGTGGCAGAGCTGAATGGGCTTTATTACGAAGGGGTTATCCGGTTTCACGGCTGCGTGCGCCAACGCCCGGCTGATAGACGCGCGGGCGCCTTTGTCCTATAACGCCCGCTTGGTCCAATGACCCTGGTTTAATGACCCTGATTAAAGCCGGGTTTTCTGTAGTCCTGACAAGAGCCTTGCCCTCGACTCTCGCGCTCAAGACCAGCCAAACGAAGGATTATTCCATTGTTCTATAAACAACAAGGCGGCGGCCCCTGGGGCAGCGGTCCCTGGGGCGGCGGCGGCGGAAACAATGGCGGCGGTAACCCCTGGGGTGGCCGCGACCGTAATAGCGGCGGTGGTGGCGGCGGTTCTCCGCCCCCCGACCTCGAAGAGCTGCTGCGCCGCAGTCAGGACCGCCTGAAGCGCATGATACCCGGCGGCTTCGGCTCACTGCGCGGCCTGTGGATTCTCGCGGCTGTGATCCTGATGTTCTGGGGCATGTCCGGCTTCTACCGCGTGCAGCCCGACGAAGAGGGCGTGGCGCTCCTGTTCGGCAAGTACATCAAGACGACCCAGCCCGGGCTGAACTATTGGTTCCCGGCGCCGATCGGCGAAGTGATCCGCCCCAAGGTTACCCAGACCAACCAGGAGACCATTGGTTTCCGCGGCACCGGCGGCAATGTGCGTGAAATGCCGGCGGAGAGCCATGTGCTCGCCGGCGACCAGAACATCGTCGACATCCAGTTCGTGGTGCAGTGGCGCATCCGCGATGCCGGCGAGTTCCTGTTCAATCTGCGCGACCCGCAGGGGACCGTGAAGGTGGCGGCCGAAAGCGCCTTGCGCGAAGTGGTCGGCCGCAATCCCTTGCAGGCGACCATGACCAACCAGCGCGACCAGGTCGCGCAGCAGTCGCGCGAACTGCTGCAGCAGATCATGGACGGCTACAAGGCGGGCGTGACCATCCTGGATCTGCGCATCCAGAAGGCCGACCCGCCGAAAGAGGTGATCGACGCCTTCAACGACGTGCAGCGCGCCAAGCAGGACGAAGAGCGCCTGCGCAACGAGGCGCTGGCCTATCGCAACGACATCGTTCCCCGCGCCAAGGGTGAAGCCGCCCGCATGGTGCAGAACGCCACCGCCGAAAAGGAAAAGCTGATCAAGGAAGGCGAGGGTGAAGCCGCGCGGTTCACGGCCTTCTATCAGACCTACGTCGCCAACAAAGACATCACCGCCCGCCGCATGTATCTCGAAACCATGCAGGACGTGCTGTCCAAGGCCAACAAGGTGATCATCGACGACAAGGCCCGCGGCTCGGGCGTGGTGCCTTATCTGCCGCTGCCGGAGGTGCAGAAGAAGGCACCTGCCCCCGCGACGAAAGGAGGCACGCCATGAGCAGCCGTTCCATCATCACCATGATCGCGGCGGTGGTTATCCTGCTGCTGGCGTCCAGTTCCATGTTCACGGTGCGTCAGACCCACCAGGCGCTGGTGCTGCAGTTCGGCGAGCCCAAGCGCGTGGTCACTGACCCGGGCCTGCACTTCAAGATGCCGCTGATCCAGGACGTGACCTATTACGACAAGCGCATCCTGGATCTCGACCCGGCCGGCCAGGACATGTCGCTGATCGACCAGCGCCGCATCAACGTCGACTCCTTCGCGCGCTACCGCATCGTCGACCCGTTGAAGTTCTATCAGACCGTTCTCACGGAAAACGCTTTCCGCGACCGCTTCGGCAGCATCCTGAACGGCTCGGTGCGCGACAACCTCGGCCGCACCGACCTGGCCGACGTGCTCGGCGCCAAGCGCCCGGAAGTCATGCACGAGATCACGACCCAAGTGCGCCGCCGCGCCGCCGAGTTCGGGATCGAGGTGCTGGAAGTGCGTATCGGCCGGACCGACCTGACCGCCGACACCACCCAGGCCACCTATAACCGCATGCGCTCCGACCGTATGGCCGAAGCCGCCGACTTCCGTGGCCGCGGCCAGGAGCAGAAGTCGCGCATCGAGGGCGACGCCGACCGGGAACGCACCGTGATCCTGGCCGAAGCCGAGAAGGAATCGCAGACCTTGCGCGGTGAAGGGGAAGCCGAAAGCCGGCGCATCCTCAACGCCGCCCAAGGCCGTGACGCCGAGTTCTATGGCTTCTTCCGGGCGCTCGAGGCCTACCGCGCGGCGCTGGGCGAAGACACCACCGTGGTGTTGAGCCCGGATTCCGACTTCTTCCGGTATTTCTCCCGCGCCCCCCGTTAAAACTCGGGCGCTAAGCCCTTCAGAACTGGGAATAAAGCCTGCCCCAAGGGCGTCCTCACAAACGTGGGGGCGCCCTTGCCGCATGTGCGGGTTTAAGCGAGAGTCGGCACCGGAAGGGCGCTCCGCCCTTGGTTCCGGGAGACCGACATTGAAATCCACACTGACCGCCGTTGTTGTCGCAAGCCTCGTGTCCGCAGCCGCGCTGCCGGTATTCGCACGCGGCGCGCCGGAGAGTTTTGCCGACCTGGCCGAGAAGCTGTCGCCGGCGGTGGTGAACATCTCCACCACGCAGTATGTGGACCGCAAGAAGACCGATGACGCCGCGCCCGGCAGTGTGCCGTGGGACCAGTGGTTCCGCGATTATCTCGACAAGCGCGGCGAGGGCGGCGGCAGCGGCGACCGCAATCAACGGCGCCGGTCGACCTCGCTGGGCTCGGGCTTCATCATCGACAAGGCCGGCTACGTCGTCACCAATAACCACGTCATCGAAGACGCCGACCAGATCTCGGTCATCCTGGAAGACGACACCGTGCTTGAGGCCAAAGTGGTCGGGCGCGACGAGAAGGTGGACATCGCGCTGCTGAAGGTCGAATCCAAGAAGGAACTGCCGGTCGTGGGCTGGGGCAATTCCGCCCAGACGCGCGTCGGCGACTGGGTCATGGCCATCGGTAATCCGTTCGGGCTGTCAGGTACAGTGACCGCGGGCATCGTTTCGGCGCGCGCGCGCGACATCAAGTCGGGCCAGTACGACGACTACATCCAGACCGACGCCGCCATCAACCGCGGCAACTCGGGCGGTCCTTTGTTCAACATGGACGGCGCCGTGATTGGCGTGAACACCGCGATCTTCTCGCCCTCGGGCGGCAGCGTCGGCGTGGGCTTCGCGTCCTCGGCCAACCTGGTGCGCCCGGTGATCGAGGACTTGCGCAAATACGGCCGCACCCGTCGCGGCTGGATCGGCGTGCAGGTGCAGAGCGTGTCGGAAGAAATCGCGCTCTCGCTCGGCCTCGACAAGGCGCGCGGCGCGCTGGTGTCCCAGGTTACCGAAGGCGGCCCGGCGACCTCGTCCGGCATTGAGTCCAGCGACGTGATCCTGACCTTCGACGGCAAGCCCATCGATAAGATGAGCGAGCTGCCCAAGGTGGTGGCCCAGACCGCCATCGACAAGACCGTGGACGTGCAGCTGTGGCGCAAGGGCCAGCAGAAAGCGGTGAAGCTGAAGGTCATGGAACTCAAGGACGGCAGCGAAAAGGTCGTCGCCGTCGCCAAGCCGCCGGCCGTGACCCGCCAGGAGGTCAAGAAGACCGAACTCAAGGACCTCGGCGTCTCGGTGATCGAGATCAGCGACGAAGCCCGCAAGAAGTACTCGATCCCCGAGAGCGTCCATGGCCTCGTGGTGGCGTCGGTGGACGAGTACAGCGATGCTGCACTTAAGGGCCTGCGGCCCGGCGATGTCATCGACGAGATCCAGCAGACGCGCATCGCCAATGTCGCCGACGCCGATGCCGCCATCCACACCGCCAAGGGCGCCGCGCGCCAGGTGGTGCTGCTGCGCATCATGACCGCGGGCGGCATCCGCTACGTGCCGGTGAAGATGGTCGGGTAGTTTTGCGGGTCGATTTTTACCATCTTCAAACCTGGCCGCTGGAAAAGGCGCTGTCGCCGCTATTGGAGCGCGCGCTGAGCGCCGGTATGCGCGCGGTGGTGCTGGCGGCATCCGACGAGCGCGTCGAGGCGCTGGCCAGCATGCTCTGGACCTTCAAGCCCGACTCCTGGCTGCCGCACGGAACCGTGAAAGACGGCCAGGCGGCGGACCAGCCGGTCTGGCTGGGCACGCGGGACGAGAACCCCAACGGCGCCAACATGATGGTGCTGACCGACGGCATGGCAACGGTACAGACCGGCTTCGACCGCTGCCTGGATGTCTTCGACGGCAACGACCCGGACGCCCTGGCCGGCGCCCGCGCCCGCTGGAAAGACGCCAAAACCGCGGGCCATGAGCTGCATTACTGGCAGCAGACCGAGACGGGCTGGCAGGAGAAGCCGGTCTAGCGGCGGCTTGGGCGGGTTGCGCCACGCGGGCGGCTTGTCTATAACGCCGCCGAAGCGCAACAAACCTATAAAAACAGGGTATCCCATGGCTCTCGAACGCACCTTCTCGATCATTAAGCCCGACGCGACCCGCCGCAACCTCACCGGCAAGGTCAACGCCCTCCTGGAAGCCGGCGGTCTCAGGATCGTCGCCCAGAAGCGCATCCACATGACCCGCGCCCAGGCGGAAACCTTCTACGGCGTCCACAAGGAACGTCCGTTCTTTAAGAGCCTGGTGGATTTCATGACCTCGGGCCCGGTCGTGGTCCAGGTGCTGGAAGGCGAAAACGCGGTCGCGCGTAACCGCGAGATCATGGGCGCCACCAACCCGGCCAACGCCGCCGAAGGCACCATCCGCAAGAGCTTCGCCGAATCGATCGAAGCCAACTCCGCGCACGGTTCGGACTCCCTCGAAAACGCCGCCATCGAGATCGCCTACTTCTTCTCGGGCTGCGAAATCGTCGGCTAATTCAGGGCCGCGGCGGTGACCGGGCATCCGTCGCCGCTGCGCCTTGGTTTTCTCGCCTCCCACAACGGCACCAACATGCGTGCCGTTGTGGCGGCCTGCCGCGACGGGCGGCTTGCCGCCATGCCCGTGCTCCTCATCAGCAACAACCGCGATAGCGCGGCCCTGCAGTGGGCCGCGGACAACGGCGTGTCCGCGCTTCACGTCAGCGCCAAGACCGCCGGCTCCGATGCCGCCGCCGACGGCGCCATCGCCGATGCCTTGCGCGCGCATAAAGTCGATGTCGTAATTCTCGCGGGCTATATGCGCAAGCTGGGGCCCCAGACCCTTGCCGCCTTTCCGCGCCGCATCCTCAACGCGCACCCGGCGCTGCTGCCGAAATTCGGCGGGCAAGGGATGTATGGCGCCCATGTACACACCGCTGTGCTGGCCGCCGGTGAAGCGGAAACCGGCGTGACCATTCACCTCGTCGACGAGGTTTACGACCACGGCGCCGTGCTGGCACAGGTGCCCGTCCCGGTGGTGCCGGGAGACACTGTCGAATCCCTGGCGGCGCGCGTGCAGGCGCGCGAGCAGGCGTTGTTTCCCGCGGTGCTGCAGCGCATCGTTGCCAACGAAATCAATCTCGACCGCGTGTAGCCCGCGCGTCGTCACGGCGCGGCGGATGGCGGCGCTTAGGCCCGCAGGTGCAGATCTTCACTCGAGAAGGTCACGCCCAGCGGCGCGATCTGCACACGCTTCGCGCCGGCCTCGACCGTGCCGGCGTGCCACGCCTGTATACCGGCGCCTTGCGCGGCCGCCAGCGTTTTGGCTGCGTCCTCCGCCGCCACGATCAGTGCGAAGCCGGCGCCCATGTTGAAGGTGCCGTAAGCTTCGGCGTCGCTCATGCCCGCCTGGTCCTGGATATAAGCCAGGACCGGCGGCACCGGCGGGACCATGTGGAAGCGATAAGTGAAGTCCGCCGGGTGGCGCATGACCTTGCGCCAGCCGTGGCCGGTGATGTTGGCGCAGTAGTGCGGGATGACGCCCGCCGCGAACACCGCCTCGGTCACGGGCGAATAGAGGGGCGTGGGGTCCAGCAGCGCGTCCCCGTAGAGGCGCCCGTCGCTGAGCCTGGCCGCATAGCCCTCTTTGCTGTCCGCCGCGATCTTGCGGGCGAGGGAGACGCCATTGGCGTGGATGCCGCTGGCCGCCAACAGGATGATGGCGTCGCCGGCGGTGATGCGGTTCTGCAAGGTCGAGCGTTCACGCGGCGCGATAACGCCGGTGCAGGACGCGGCCAGATCGATGGCGTTGGGATTAACCACGCCCACCAGGCTCGGTGTTTCGCCGCCGCCCCAGGCCACCTTGGCCACATCGCAGGCCTTCTTCCAGCCTTGGATCAGGTCGGCGGCGCGCGCGTGATCGGCGAACCAGTCGCTGCTGCCGGCGGCCCAATAGGCGTGCACGAACACCGGCGTCGCGCCCACGGTGATGATGTCGTTGATGGCCATGGCCAGGGTGTCCTGGGCCAGGGCGTCGAAATAGGTTTTACCGGTGATCGCGCGCATGGGCTCGGCGATCAGCACCTTGGTGCCCAGGCATTCGGTGATGGCGGCGATCAGCTGCCCGCCAATCTCGATCACATAAGCAGACTCGCCGCGCGACTCCGAAAGCTCGGTGAATCCGCGCCCCGCCAGGTTGACGGCGGTGTCCCGTGCGGCGCGCTGGGCGTCGATCTTGAGGGGGTCGATCTTGGTGTAATCGACTCCGGCGGCGCGGTAATCCAGGGAGTTCTTCGCCATTCGCTATGACCTGCCGACTAACGCGTGTGGCGCCCTATTCGTGCCACCCTGGTTCATGATACTGGGCGGCAGCACCTTTTATGAGTTAGACCGTTCCCGCGACGCCCCCTTTATAATCGGGCGGTGCCTGTGGATAACTTGAGGAAGGCCGTCCCTCGGATGAGCGCGAACATACTGGATCGACGCGGCTTTGCAATGGCCGCGGGCCGCCTCTTGGGCCTTGGTTTTGCTGCGGGAATCATGGTTCCCCGTTTGAGCTTCGCCGCCGAGGCGGATGTTCGCGGTGGGGGTGACGTTTATGTCGCCGATAACGTGCCCGTGGACGTGACCGCCCCCACCGTCACCGACGCCCGTGAACGCGCCCTGGTGCAGGCCCGGGTCAGCGGCCTGCGCAAGGTGCTGGAGCGGCTGGTGGCGCCCAGCGATCTGTCCCGCGTGCCGACGCTCACCTCGACCCAGGTGATCGACATGGTGCGCGACTTCTCCATTGCCAACGAACGCACCTCGGCGGTGCGTTATATCGCCGAGCTGACGGTGCGCTTCAACCCCGAGGCGGTGCGCCGCCTGCTGCGTAACGCCAACATCCCGTTCGCCGAGACCATGAGTAAACCCTTGGTGGTCGTGCCGGTGCTGCGCACCCAGGACGGCAAGGCGCTGCTGTGGGAGGAGAACAATCCCTGGCGCGCGGCTTGGGCGAAGACCGCCTCGATCAACGGTCTGGTGCCGATCTATGTCCCGGCCGGCGAGCCCAGGGATCTCTCCGCCGTGACGCTTGATCAAGCCATGGCGCGGGACGTGAGCGCGCTTGCGACCCTGGCGAACTCCTATGACGCCGGCGGCGCCCTGGTGGCGCTGGCGCAGATGGATGGGCCGGCGATTCGCGTCACCTTGCATATCGCGCGCACCGGTCTCGCCGCTGAGGAACTGGCGACGACGGCGACCGCAGCAGGCAAGGACGACATATTCACCGCCGGCGCGCGCGCGTCCATCGGCGTGGTGGAAGACAGCTGGCGCGAGCGCAACGCGGTGAGTTTCGGCAGCGTGGCGCAGATCACCGCGCTGGTGCCCATTGAGACTCTCAAGGACTGGCTGACCGTGCGCGAGCGCCTCACCGGCGTGCCCACCATTCAGCGCGTCGACCTCCAGGCCATCACCCGCGACCGCGCCCAGGTGACCTTGTATTTCTCGGGCGAGCGCGAGCAACTTCGTCTCGCCATGAGCCAGCGCGACCTGTCGCTCGACCAGCAGGGCGGCGTCTGGGTCATCGGCGCCCACGCCAAGTAGACATGTCTCAACTAACCCTCGATCTCGGACACCGCCCGGCCTTCGGCCGGGAGGACTTCTGGGTCGCGCCCGGAAACGCAGAAGCCGTGGGCTGGATCGACCGTTGGCCGGCGTGGCCCGGCCATGCGCTGGCCCTGTTCGGCCCGCCGGGCTGCGGCAAAAGCCATCTCGCGCAGGTGTTCGCCCTCAAGGCCGAGGCGCGCATCCTGGCGCCCGGCGATGTCGTGACCGCGGGGGTGGCCGACATGATTTCGCAGAAGGCGCTGGTCCTGGAGAACGGCGAGGCGGTGGAAGACCACGCCGCCTTGTTTCACCTGTTCAACGGAGTTCGGGAAAACGGCGGCTTTCTGTTGCTGACCTCGCGTGAGCCGCCGGCGCGCTGGCCCGTGGCGCTGCCCGACCTGAAGTCTCGTCTATCGGCGGTGCCGGCGGTGCGCATCGCGGCGCCCGACGACGCCATGGTGGAGGCCGTGCTGGTGAAGCTGTTCGCCGACCGCCAAGTGACGGTGGCGCCCGAGGTGATCGCTTACCTGGTGCGCCACATGGACCGCAGCTTCGCCGCCATGCGCAGCCTGGTGGCGCGCGCCGATGGCCTGGCGCTGGCGGAAAAGCGGCCGGTGACGGTGCCGCTCGTAAAGAGCATCCTGGAAGCTAAGTGATCCCATAAGCCGCGGGATCGGCGGCATATCCGAAGTATTCGATATCGGGAGCGTGGACCTCGCGCACCACGTCGAACATGGCCCGGGTGTAGCTCTGCTGCCAGGGTTTGTGTTCGGTGCGGTTGATGTGTTCCAGCGCGAGGTTGCGCGCATTGAGGCGCGTGCAGATCTCGGCGAAGTCCGCCGCCAGGTTTTCAAAGCGTCCGACGAAATCCATCAGCGGCGCGCCGTCCCGGTCCACCACAAATCGCTTCTGCTGCCCGAGCGGATGACGGTCGGTCTTTTTGCGGCTGAGGATGAAGTCCTCGAAGTCCTTGGCCCGGAGCGCCGCGCCGTCGCCTGAAAACTCCGGGTGCTTCAGGTTGAAGTGATAGAGCGAGAGCTGCAGATCCCAGGGATTGCGCACGAAGGCGAACTTGAAGAGCTTTCCGAACAGTTCGTCTCCCAGCGCATCGCGGATCTCGGCGGCGCTGGTGTGGCGCTGCATATCCAGAATCGCGGGATTGAAGCCCAGGCCTTTGAGCATCTCACGCTGATCGTGCGGCGCGTAGCCGGCCAGCCCCGCGCGCACATCGAACGGCTTCAGCGCCTTCTCAACCGACATGCCGGCGGCTTTGTAGACATGGACGAACAAGAAGCGGCGCATGAAGGAGATGACCATCAGCCGATACTCCCGCTTAATCGAAATCTTTTGGCCGCACGAACGCCAACAGGTCGCCCGCGCCGGGCATGACATCGGTCCAGGCCGTGCCCGCGAACCCGAGGCTGCACAGGGCGCCGGTCGGGAATTTGTCGGCGAGCGCGGCGAGGTCGTCGCTGCCGCAGGCGGGATCGACCAGCTGGTTGGCGAGGATGTGATATCCCGGGTCGTGGCCGATCATCAGCACGCGCCGGGCATCGCGCGGCAGGGCGTGGATGAAGGCGAGCAGGCCGTCGGCATCCATCAGGTAGAGTTCATCGCGGAATTGCACCGGCGCGGCGCCCAACGCGCCCTTGATCAGCTCGCAGGTTTCGCGCGTGCGTTTGGCGGTGGAGGAGAACACCGCATCGACCTTGAAGTTCTCGGCCTTCAGGTGTTCGGCCATGGCGCGCGCGGCGTCGACGCCGCGCTTGGCCAACGGGCGCGCGTGGTCGCGGTCGTTTCCCCGGTCTGCTTTGGCGTGGCGCAGAAGATGCAGAGTCTTCAACGGCAAGTCCTCGCGGTGGCGGGCATGGTCTTGGTTAATGGACGCGTTTTCCAGGGCAAAGTCCGGAAGCGCGCGCCATTCGACACCCAGCAAAGCCCGTGGTAGCCTAACACATTGGAAAACACTACGATTTTGTTACAGGCCCGGCGCGGCATGCGCGCCCCATGACAGAGCACCCGCCCGTGAATCCGTCCGAACCCGCATCCAAGGACTTGAAGCAGGCGCCGCCGGCGGGGTTTGACGCCGAGAGGTTCCCCCCCAAGGCGCGGTTCATCAACCGTGAGCTCTCGTGGCTCGCGTTCAATACACGCGTCCTCGAGGAAGCCCGCAACCCGCGCCACCCGGTGCTGGAGCGGGTGCGTTTCCTGTCGATCTCCGCCTCCAACCTCGACGAGTTCTACATGGTCCGTGTGGCCGGCCTCAAAGGCCAGGTCAACGCCGGCATCAATCAGCCGTCGGCCGATGGGCTCACGCCCCAGGAACAACTGGACCTGATCAACGAGAGCGTGCGCGGCCTGTTCAAGGGCCAGGACGACGCCTGGCAGGAACTCCAGGCGCTGCTGGCGGCCGAAGGAATCCATGTGGTGGGGCCGAAGGACATTTCGGCTGAGGATCGCGCCGAATTGGAAGAGCGGTTCCTCAACCACATCTTCCCGATCTTCACCCCTCTGGCGGTGGACCCGGCGCATCCGTTTCCGTTTATCCCGAACCTGGGGCACGCCCTTATTCTCGAGCTGGTGCGGATCAGCGACGGGGAGGCCATGCGCGCCCTGGTGCCGATACCGCCTCAGGTACAGCGCTTCGTGCGGCTGAAAGGGCCAAAGGTCCGGTTCATCCTGCTGGAAGAACTGGTGGTGATGTTCTCCGCCGCCCTGTTCCCGGGCTTCAAGGTGGTGCGGACCGGCCATTTCCGCGTCATCCGCGACTCCGAAATGGAAGTGGACGAAGAAGCCCAGGATCTGGTGGGCAGTTTCGAAAGCGCCTTGAAGCGCCGGCGCCGCGGCACCTGCATCCGTCTCGCGCTTTCGGCCAATATGTCCGAAGACCAGATGAAGCTGATCTGCGACGAGGTGGAGGTCTCCGCCGAGGACACCTTCAAGATTTCCGGCATGATCGGTCAGACCGACCTGAAGCAGCTGATCATCGACGAGCGTCCCGAACTCCTGTTCCCGCCCTACAACGCGCGCTTCCCGGAGCGCGTGCGCGATTTCGGCGGGGACTGTTTCGCCGCCATCCGCCAGAAGGACATCGTCGTCCATCACCCTTACGAATCGTTCGATGTGGTGGTGCAGTTCCTGCGCCAGGCGGCGCGCGATCCCAACGTGCTGTCGATCAAACAGACGCTCTATCGCACCAGCAAGGACAGCCCGATCGTCAAGGCGCTGGTGGAAGCGGCCGAGGCCGGCAAGTCGGTCACCGCGATGGTGGAGCTGAAGGCCCGCTTCGACGAGGAAGCCAATATCCGCTGGGCGCGCGACCTGGAACGCGCCGGGGCCAATGTGGTGTTCGGCTTCGTCAACCTGAAGACCCATGCCAAGATCTCGCTGGTGGTGCGCCGCGAGGGGGCGGAGACCCGCTCCTACGTGCACTTCGGCACCGGCAACTACCACCCGGTCACGGCCAAGATCTATACCGACCTCTCTTACTTCACCAGCGATCCAACGCTGTGCCGCGACGCCGGCCGCGTGTTCAACTACATGACCGGCTACGCCCAGCCGGATTCGCTGGAAAAACTGGTGATCGCGCCCATCGGCCTGCGTGACAAGATCGTCGCCTTGATCGAGGGCGAGATCGCGTTCGTCAAGCAGGGCAAACCCGGCGCCATCTGGGCGAAGATGAATTCCATCGTCGATCCGATCGTCATCGACGCCCTGTACCGCGCGTCGCAGGCGGGGGTGAAGATCGACCTCGTGATCCGCGGCATCTGCGGGCTCCGCCCCGGCGTGCCGGGGCTGTCGGAAAACATCCGCGTGAAAAGCATTGTCGGCCGGTTCCTGGAGCACTCGCGCATCGTGTGTTTCGGCAACGGCGCGGAACTACCCTCCCGCAAGGCCAAGGTGTTCATCTCCTCGGCCGACTGGATGCCGCGCAATCTCGTGGCCCGGGTCGAGACCTTCGTACCTGTGGAAAACCTCACGGTGCACCAGCAGGTCCTGGACCAGATCATGGTCGCCAATTTCAACGACACCCTGCAGAGCTGGGACCTGCAGCCCGACGGCAGCTATAAGCGCCGCGACCCCGGCAGTCAGCCGTTTTCGGCCCATGACTATTTCATGACCAACCCGAGTCTCTCCGGTCAGGGCAGCGCCCTGGAGCGCGCCAAGCGCCGGGTGGCCAAATTGGTGCCGAACCAGCGTTGAGGATGCGTCCTTAAGCTGGTATCACCCGGCCCATGGGATCCAAGGACTCCACCGAGGAAAAGACCGACACCGGCCGGAAGCCGGTGGCGGTGATCGATATCGGCTCCAATTCGGTCCGCCTGGTCGCCTATGCGGGCATGACCCGCACGCCGATCCCGCTTCACAACGAGAAAGTGATCTGCGCTCTTGGCAAAGGCCTGGAACGGTCCGGCGCCCTCAACTCCGATGGCGTGGGCATGGCCTTCAACACGGTGTCGCGCTTTGTCGAGATCGCGCGCGCGTTGGGCGCCGAGCGGATCGACGCGCTGGCCACCGCAGCGGTGCGCGACGCGCGTGACGGCGCGGCCTTTGCCAAGGCGCTCGAGAAGCGTTGCGGCATCAAGGTCCAGATCCTCACCGGCAAGCAGGAAGCACGGCGTTCGGCGCTGGGCGTCCTGTGCGGCACGCCAGACGCCGAGGGCGTGGTGGCGGACCTGGGTGGGGGGAGTCTCGAACTGGTCCAGATCGGCCACGGCGAGATGGACGATCACACCACGCTGCCCTTGGGGCTTTTGCGTTTGTCCGAAGCTTCCGACAACGACCGCGCCAAGGCCATCGGCATCATCAACAAGGCGCTCGACAAGCATAAGTGGATCTCCAGCGCCAAGGACAAGACCCTTTACGCCGTCGGCGGCGCCTGGCGCGCGCTGGCGCGCGTGTGCATCGCGCAGATGGACTATCCGCTGCACGTGCTCGACAACTTCGCCCTTGATCGCGTGCAGGCTATCCGCCTGTTCGATGTGATCTCGCGGCTGTCCCCCAAGAGCCTCGAGCAGATCAAAGGCGTGTCGCGTTCGCGCCTGGTCAACCTGCCCCTGGCCGCCGCGGTGCTCGAACGCCTGATCGAAATCACCAAACCCAAGTCGGTGGTGTTCTCGATCTACGGCATGCGTGAGGGTCAGTTCTACAAGTCGCTGCCCGACCATATCCGCAAGCAGGACCCGCTGGCGAGCCTGACCGAGGAAATCGCCCGCGCCGCCGGACGCTCGCCTCAGGTAGGCCATGAAACCTGCGAGTGGATGGCGCCCCTGTTCAAGGATGAGAGTGTGCGGCAGCGCAAACTGCGCCTGGCCGCCTGCCTAATGCGCGATGTGGCCTGGACCGAGCACCCCGATTACCGCGCCGAGCAGGCGTTCCTCAAAGTGCTGCGCCTGCCGTTCCTGGGCCTCGACCACGAAGACCGCGCCGGCCTGGCGCTCGCGCTGTACTACCGCTACGCCAGTGAGCCCTCCGAGCCGATCATCGAGCAGGCCCATGCGCTGCTGGACAATTCGCGCATCCAGCGTGTGCGCACCGCCGGCCTCGCGCTGCGTCTATCTTATGCGCTCTCCGCCGGTGCGCCGGGCGTGCTCAAGCGCACGTCGATCCGCATCGAAGGCGGAAAACTGGTGCTGACGATGCCGGAAGACGACCCGATGCTGACGGCAGCGCCCTACGCACGCCGGCTGAAACGCCTCGCCGACCACCTCGGTCTCGGCGACCGGGTGGATTTTGTCTGACCGCCATATTGACGCCATAAGGCGAAGGCATTCTCTCCCGCAAGAGGGGATGCCATGCACACGCGCTTCATCGCAGCAATTGTTGCAGTTGCATTTACCGGCGCGGCGGCCTTGGCCGCGACCGCACCGCAGGTGCTGCGGGACCAAGCCACCGTCACCGTGAACGGCGTCAAGGAGACCTGGCAACTGGTGTGGGCTGAGCCGCCCCGGGAGGTGTGCGGGCCCGCGGAAGTTTCCAGTGCTGCCACCTGTCCCTGCAGCGGATTTGCCTATGGCGAGTACGGCCGCCTAAATCTTGTGCGCCGCCACGACGGAGCTGTCGAAAACCTCGACCTCGGCCCCATGTTCGATGGCCAGGAAACACCGCCGCTGACCAAACCCATCACCGGCGTCGCTTACCTCAGCCGTTGGCCTGAAGCACGGAACGACCTGGCGCGGGACAACGTGGACGACACCCAGCTTGAGGCCGATATCCGGGCGCGACCGCCGGTCCACCACCTCCGGATGGGGGACTATGACCGCGATGGCCTCGCAGCCGAGTTCCTGCTGCAGGTCGGAACCGTGCCATGCATGAAGCACAAGTTCGTGGCGGTGGGCGTGTCAAAGCGTGACGGCCGCCTTCACGCGCTGACGTCGGCGGCTCACCCGGAAAGGCCGTTAGTGTTGTTTGGCGAGGTCTGGGAGGCCCTTCGGAAAGGGGGCGGCACTGTCATTACGTGGGAGTGCCAGGACCACGGCGCGGAGTTCCACAACGAAACGATTGTGTCTGTCCAGGACGGCGCCATCCATGCAAAGCGCCAGACGTTCACGTGTCCGACCGGCGGCGCGGCGAGAGCTCTGGTTGAAGAAACCGACCTGTAGCCTAGCGCTGAAACACTTCCACGTTCTTGCCGTCGGCTGAGAGGCCGATAGCGAGCTTGCCGTGTTTAAGCTTCAAGGCGTCCTCGCCGAACAGCTCGCGGCGCCAGCCGTGCAGGGCGGGGACCTCGGCGGTGTCGGACAACGCGATGGCTTCCACATCGTCGCTGGTGGCGATCAGGCGCTGGGCCACGTGATGGGTCTCGCTGCGGGCCTTCAGCA